>JAHIZV010000004.1 GCA_018814445.1 Verrucomicrobiota bacterium
ATGAGCGGAACCCTCGTGTTTTCGATGAGGACGGTCTGCTTTTCCGAGTGGGCATGTCGCGTAGACCTGTCCCGAAGGAAAAGCGGGCCGTACTCGCGAAAAGCCGACGGCTCCGCGGCGCAGTTTGATGAAATATGCAGGTTAGAACCCGACTTCAAGGACGGCGACCTCATCAGCGAAGACGCCGGCTTCGCGATATCTTTCCGCCATCGTAGAGACTTCGTACGACGCGCCGTCACTGGAGATGAATACGGCCATGTCCGAATCCGTGTTGAGGCATCTTCCCTCGCCGAGTCGGTCGCTGAAGAACGCGGCGGTATGTTCGAACACTTTCAAAGCATCTCGTGACGTGTGGCCGAGCGCGGGTCTTGGATTGCCGAATTCAAAAATGGACCATTCGGGACTGACTGCTTTGAGCAGGGGATCAAAGGAGGTGCTCATGGCTCTTGCGACAGAGCCTTTCAGGTCCGTGCGGTAATGTTCAGGTAACGCCGCGCCATGGGCCGGAACGATCAGTATGTCAGCGGCAATCCGGCCGGGATCAAGCCCCTCTGTCATGGCGGTCACTTCAGAGTAATCGAGATCCGAGGGAAGCAGTATCGCGAAGTTCCCGTATACCACGCGCAGTACGACAGACCCGGAGTCCGGTGCTATTTCCACTACCTCGAACTTCAGTTTCTTCCCGCCGATCTCTTCTTCAAAAAGCACCTGTCCCGGCTCTGCCTGAATGGACTCTGTATCCCATCGCGCCCACCGGTTCATAAGGGATGGATTCCGGGCATCGAGCACGGCGTGTATTGCGCGGATCCACTTGTTCTCCTGATCTGAGCCGGGCGGCAGAACGCACTGATCTACCCGGCAGTGTTTCAGGATATAGCTGATGCCCGCCGCGCGTTCGGGCCGCGGGGAAGTCAGAACCAGGTAATCGAAATGCCGGATTCCCCGGTATGAGAGGAACGGGAGCACTGTTCGCAACGCGCTGTTGTGCCGCCCGCGGACCTCCTCAACGAATCCCGCATCGACGAGAACGTTCTTTCCCGCCGGCGTCTCAATGAGGATAGAACTGCCGTAACCGACAGAAAGAACGGTGATCTTCAAATCCTTGTCCCGTTGGGCAGAAGGCGTGAAAGCAAGAGGAGCGAGGCTGAGCAGCGCCGCGGCAACAACAATCACCGTCGCGCCCTTAGGTCCCTTGAGTCTTCTTGGTCCCTTCACCTCGCACCACTGTCGGACGCCGCTCCAAAGCGGCTTATGCCAGATGAAAGCCGCACACCATATATAGTAGACGATGAGAAAAGTGATCGAGGGCCGACTGACAAACGGATACGGAAAAATCTCTGTGCAGACGTGAGATATCCACAGGAAGAACGCCGAGAAGACCGCGTTTGAAGCGTTCAGCACGAGCGCGATGGGGAGCCCGATCACGGGTATAAACCCGATCAGTCCGGCCATAACGCCCAGTTGAACGACCACTCCGATCAGAGGAATCGCAATGAGGTTGGCATAGGCGCCGGCGAACGGCCATCGCGAGAAGTAGTAGGCGGACAGCGGGAGCATCATCCCTATCTGGATCCCGAATTGCGCCGCCACGAAGGCGCCGGCGGATGCAGGAACGTCGGAATAACTGATATGGCCAAAGAATCGGACACCTTTATCAGTTAATCGACGGGCGGCCGCGAACAGAAGAGCGGACAGAAGAACAAAGGGGATCCAGAATGCCGGAGTTACGAGCAGTGACCACCGGTATATGCCCACGCCGGTCGCGATGGTGACGACCATAATGAACGCGAGAAACGAGTTTCCCTTCAGGCGGCTCAGGATTTCGTAGAAAGGATCGGTGAGAAGAGCAAGGGAAAGGATCGCGCCGAAAGAAAGCGTGAAAGAGGCATCCACGATCATCATCGGGTTCTGCAGGAGAATCAGAAACGCGGCGACAGGAACACCCAGCAGGGCGGAGGAGCGCAGGCCCTGGTCAAGATACGCCCACGTCAGCAGAAAAAGGCTGTTCATAATGACCGCGCGAAGGGTGGATGGCCGGGCGCCCGTAATGATCGCGAAAACAATGAGGATGAGAATAATCGCGGGAACATACACGCGGCGCGAGATTCTCATCAGAGAGAAGATGCCCATGAACATGACTGTTATGATCGTCACGTGAAGACCTGAAACAGCCAGCACATGGTTTACGCCCGCGTAACGGAACTCATCGGTGATCAGATTAGGTGCGCTGTCCTGCCCGGCCCGCGAGAAACCAAAACCGCGCCACGGATACACCGTACTCTGCAGGCCGTAGCGAAGCCCGAGCGTGACGGCGCCCAGAAAAGCGGACTGTGGATAAGGCATCGTCATCTTGAATACCCGCAGCATTCGGTCGCGTAAGTTGAGCGAGAATTCAACGAGCGGAATGCCTGAGCGCGGCGCGCCCTGCGGAGGGGAGACAATGTCTATCGGGGCCGGGCCGCCGGGAGCTTCAAAGAGGGAAATGGAGCCGTACACGTTGTGATTGCGCAGAAACTCGCGCTGGTCGAAACCTCCGGGGTTGGGCGCGGGCCGCGCCGAAGACGCTGATCCGTGGACAACGACATCGTAACCGTAGGCGTCACTGCGGGCGAAGCGGTCATATCCGCTCATGCCCGGTTTGAGCGTGGCTCGCACTTCTCCGCCCTCCACGCGATAGAACGGCCCGTCGGTCCGGTACTGAACATAGAGAGGAGTGATCGAGAGGACTGTCTTGAAATCGAATACAACCGGATCGGCAGTGATTCTCCCCAGGATGGTAAGAGGGGTGGAGTCGCGTCCCGGTCGGATGAATGAGGCTATGTGGTTGGACACCCGGTACAGCGCGACGTTTGCGGAAGAGGGCCCGCCGAGAATCTCTATCTTCTTTACACGGGTGAAGGGCTGGGGGACGAGGTAGTCCGTTCCCGGGGCATCGTTCTTCGCGAGTGTGATGACCTGGCTTTCCTGTTCCAACCTCACCAGCCGGAACTTCCATCGCCCCGCTTCGTCTATCTGCGGAACGCCGTCTGCAGACAGCACGGGCACGCGCGCATCAAGCTCCCCTTTCACGACGATCCGCAGATCGTCATCGAGAGCCGCCAGGGAGCGGAAACGAATCCGGGACGTATCCGGCAGAGAGACTTCCGGAACATACGACAACAGTCCTTCTCTCATTTGAATCACGCCCAGCCGGGTGTCTTCGACCGTATTCTCGCTGGTGTAACGGGAATAGCCGAGAAAAAGGGCAGGCAGTATGAGAAGCACCATCGCGAGGGAAGCGGAAGTGGACTTCCGCGAGAAGAAAGGTCTGATCAGATAGCCGATGAACAAAAGGCCGGCGAGTCCCGTCATACTGTTCAGAATCGGGATATACGCGGGATCAACACGAAGGACTTTGGCGAGAACGATTCCCACAATGTAGGCGTAGCAGAAGAGAATAACTCTACTTTGCACGTGAGTCCTCCTCCTGTTTCTCAAGTCCGACGTTCGGGTAGTAATCCGTATTTGATTTCCAAATGGGAGAATCTTCCGGCGTCGACTTCAGATGGGCGGCGAACGCGCCTCGATATGCGGGATTGAAGATCATAATCAACGTGCCGAGGATCACGGCAACGGCCAGAATCACAACGACAGCTTTTGCGCCTCTCTCCATGTTTCCCCCTATTCCTTCTTGTCCGGATCCTCGTCGCCGTGACTCCGCAGGCGTTGCATCAGATACAGATAGACGAAGAAGAAGGGCAGGCAGGGAAGGAGGTATAATACGCCTTCCTGCGTGTAGAAAATCTCTCCCGATGCGAATACGAGCCAGGCAAGGTATCCGACGAAGCCGATCGTGTTGATCGTCAGAATCGCAATGTCTGTTGTGGTCGCAGGTTTCATGCGGGTTCGCAAAGCACAGCAATGATTCGGTCTATTTCCTGGTCGGAAAGAATGTTCGGCTGTTCAAAGTGGGCCATGTATTGGATCGCATCCGCGATATTGAGAACCGGAACGGTCCGGTCTTCAATTGTCCATGTTGCAGAGGGGGAACCCATGACGATGACCGAGTAGATTCTCTCTTCCTGAATTCCATGCAAAGAGAGGAATCCCTTCAGAACTTCCATATGCCGGTCGTTCTGCAGTATCGGGTTGGACAGACTGACAGGTTTTCCTCCCGCGTCTTTGACCTGCAACCATCTCTCGCCCCGCTCACTTCCGCTGAGATGCCCTCGCCAGTTCTTCGTTTCCAGTACGAAGATCCCGGCAGGAGACACGACAAGATGGTCGATCTGTGCTTTGTGCCTTCGATGCGCAACAGAGACGTCGTTCAGCAGATACGTATCATTTCCGAATGCGTCATTGAGCATTCTCGTGACTTTGAGTTCTCCACTTCGGCCGGCGCCCACCATTCCTCGCTCCCTCGTTCCTTCTCTGATGCGGAGCATGTGCCCGATGAAGACAAATGCCGCAAAGCCCCCGATCCAGAGGAGCGCGGGCGATGATGAGGTGAAGAAAACCGCGATCCCGGCAAGCAGTAGCACTGCGGCGAGCGCCGCCTCGACGTACAGGATACGGCTGAGGACCCGCTCTTCCTTCACAAGAGCTTTCTGTTTCTTATCGAGTGAAGTCTCGTCAGTCAGAATGCGCGCCATGAGTTTACGCCCTCGACTACAGATCGGTCCTTTCCGCCCGCGCGAAGCGATCCCGACGCTCGGTGATTACAATCGAACACCGGTCGCCCGGCTGAGAATTCGGCACAAAGACCACCAGTCCGTCGATGCGCGCGACACCGTCCGTGTCCGGCTTCTTCCTGTCCTTCTCCGTGATTTCCACGTCGAACCGTGCGCCGGCCTTCACCTCGGACGATGAATCCGGGACGGCCTCAAGAAGAGGTGTTTCCGTGAAAGGCTCGGACTCGGTGGACTGATCGTAGAACGTGACCACTTCGCCGCGGGCGAACTTCGGCAGGTCTTCGACAACCCGAAAAGAGACATCTTCTCCCACCTGAACGCCCGGAACGAAGACGACCTTTCCGCCAACGTGAACGATCCCGTCGCCCTTCTTTCCAATATCGCCTACTCGCCCGCGGTATGTCTTTCCGACTTCGACAGGAGAGGGGCGGGATCCCTCCCGCTCCCTCTTCGGCATTTCAGCGGGATCGACTCTGGAAACGTGCTCAACGACCGCGGCCTCGGCCGAAGACTTCTTCTTCCGCGTCACCTCGATAATCACGACTTCACCTGGCTCAGCGCCCGACACGAAGGTGATCAGGCCGCCGATCTTCGCGATACCCGCGGTTCCTTCCGTGGCCGCATCTTCGATGAGAACTTTGTAGCGATGCCCCTCTTCTACTTCGAAGTGTCCGCCTCCTGTCGCATCAATGATCTCTCCTTTATAGACATCGACCGCCCCGGGCTCACTGTCCGTAACCCGCTCGATAATAACCTCAGGCGCGCGGGCACGAGGTCTGAGAATCAGGGCGGCGACGAGAGCCGTAGCCAGAACTGCGATCGCTATCACCAGGAACGGTGAAATACGGGCAAAGGATGGTTTCTTATCTTCTGTCATCAGGTTTCTCCCCGGTTAATCGACACCTGTTATTGAATGCCAAGATCGGTACGGCGGCACTGTGCTTCATAGAATCGGTCTCCCGTAGTTGATTCGAAGCGAACACGAACCATAGAAGGATCTGTTCCTTCTCCGCGAAGTCCGACGTGTTCTCCTTTTCTCAGGAAGCGAACCTGTTTGGTCGGATCTATAAGAGAGAAGATGGGAATGGTGTCAGGAGAAGATATCACATCGCCGCCAAGCTCGCTGGAGTACTTCGGTTTCGCCGGGGTGTCGGGAAGCGCGAGCTTTCCGCCCCACGCGCCCCGCTTGTGTTTCTTTGCCTTTCTTTCCAACTCTACCAGGTGCTGGAACACGGCATTCGCGTCTTTTCCGTCGGGTCGGGGAGCGCGGGCTCCGTACACTCTCGCGAGGCCCGCCTCGACGATCATGTCGCTGAGATAGCCTTCGTCCGTCTCGACAAAGGCGAAGTTACGCTTGTAACGACTGGCTCCCTGCGCATCCACCCAGCGTGTATGCACTGTGAACGATTTGCCCTTGAGTTTGTCGGCAAGAAAGCGGGCGGCGTCTTTGCCGTAGCGGGGGATATCGCTTTCGCGAATGCCCCAGTATGCAGCCTGATTCTTGATCCGCTCGTCGAGAGTGGTGTCGGTTTCAGGCGTATCCACAAAATAGAGCCGGAAGATGTACTTCTTGCCTTTATGGAGTGCATGAAAGCTGTCCCCGTCATAGTACTCCGACTGAAGAAAGCGACAGTTTTCCAGGGACTCCGTCTCTCTGTCGGCGAGCGCGCCGACCACGCCGAACGCGAGAAACAGCGAGCTGATCACCAAAACCCTGAACATTATCTTCCCCCTATGATCTACAAGTCGAACTCGGCCACCAGAAACGTGTGATCTGATGGTTTCTCCAGCAGGCGCGGCTCTACGTCGATGACAGCATCCGTGCATTTTTCGGTCAGTGCCGGAGTAGTGAATATGTAGTCGATTCTCCATCCGAGCCCGCGCTTGGCCGCGTTGGGCGTGCGGTAATCAAAGAAAGTAAACTGTCCCGGCTCTGGATGGTGTTTCCGCAGAACGTCCTCAAATCCCCAGGCGATGCAGCTCTCAAAAGCCTTGCGGGCATCCGCGTGAAAGCAAACGTGCAATTCCCGCTCGGATGGATTGTGGACATCGTCAGGCGTGCGCGCGACGTTCATATCGCCCGTCCACAGCAGGAGATCATCCTTCTCGAAGCCCTGGGTGAAATAGTTGGTGAGCCGTTCGAACCAGCGGAGTTTGTATTGAAACATCTCATGGTCCACCTCGCGCCCCTGCGGCACGTATGTGTTGACGATGTGCAACGGGCCGAAGGATGCATGCATCAGGCGCGTGTCATCGACCGGACCTGCATCGAGAAAACCGCATTGAACGGAATCCGGAATGTCCTTCGAAATAATCGCTACCCCGTTGTAAGCCTTCTGCCCCCTGAATGAAACGTGATAGCCGGCGTCTTCATAGGGCGCCATGGGGAAATCCTGATCCTGCACTTTTGTTTCCTGGATACACAGAATGTCCGGATCATGCCGGCGCATCCAATCCAGTATGATGCCTTCGCGCGACCGGATTGAATTGGCATTGAACGTGGCGATTTTCTTCATAGCAAATAAGCAGATGGCCCGAGCTGTAAAGACGTACAGCAGGCTACAGAAACAGGCGTCACTAGACCAGTCTCTTTGTGCCCGCCCGGGGCTGTGTGCGGAATGTTCCGCAAATTCTAAGTCCAGAATCACCGTGAAGGGGGGCGAGTAAGCAGGTCGTTTAAGTGAATCCGTTTAAGAAGGCGAGTAAGAATCCGTTTAACTGTGCGCTACGTGCTTCTGCACACTTAAACCCCTTCTTAAACGGCCCACTTACTCCACCTGCATACTCGTCTCCGTGCATACGTCGATCCCTCAGTCCGCGTGAGAGAAACAAAGTGAAATTGCAGAAGACTCGGGACATGATCCGCGATGCGAGGTGGCGACACGTTCAGGACTGAGTGATGGTTCAACGATCTCGCGGAAGCCAGCCGATTGTTGGGTGCTCATTCTAATTGCTCTGCCTCCATGCTGACGCCGTAGTCCTTGGGCTCCTGACCGATCAGCAGGTCAGCAAGGTAGTCTACGACTGCCTCCCATGAGCCCACTTTGTACGGCTCTGGCAGCTCCTACTCGGTCTGCTGTCGCCGTCGCAAGAATACTGCTCGATTAAGGTTGTATAGCGCGTGCTGGCACACGCGACTAAGCCCGAACAGTATGTCGGCATCGTTTGGTTTCTTCTCAAGGATGTCTCGATACTGCTCGTCAATCTGATGCAGCACATTGCAGAAAACGCGAACGGTCCATTTCTCCTTCGGCGGCGTAAACCGGGGTTCAATCTGTACCTCCCGCAACCAGCTCATTCGGGGACGCCCGCTATATTCCTATATTACTTCCGTATTTCAGATGCTCCTCCTTGACTTTCAAGGTCTTGCTCAAGCGCTTGGCCATGGCGTCGGAATATGTGCGACGTCCGCGTTCGTAGTCACTGACCATGTTTTGGCGGATGCCCAGTTCTTCTGCAAGCTGAGCTTGGGTGAGCCCTGCCTTCAGGCGAGCACCTGCAAGGAGATTGCCGACACGGTTTTTCTCCATCTCACTCCAGTATTCTGTACTTTCGATGGATACAAACTGCTCGTCGGGCTCTTCCGCCAAAATGGCGACATCGTATTTCTTCCGGATCCAAGCAACCAGTTCCGCAACATGATCGCCATGAATCGAAAGCTCAATATGGGGCTTTTTCACGAGAGCCAACATAATACACCTCGATAACTATCTCGTCTTTTCGACATGTCCAGCATGCCACATACCGGTAATTCAAATGGCAGTGATACCGATCCTGCCCCAGTGGCGAGAAATTTCGCCATGTCTTCTGAATGGGGCCGTCTGCGTGAAGATCCGCGATAAGTAAGAAGAGAAGCTTCTGAACATCGGAAGGCAGCTTCCGCAGCCCTCGCTCAACCTTCTTCCTGATCCGGACCTCACACTTCATGATGATGATAATATAACCTGTACAGGTCGACGGCGCAAGTTATATCTCCCGAAGCGAACATAGTACTATACGTCAGACGTATATCATGCCTTTTCACGCAAAGCGTCACTCCAACCCCGTTGACTTCTAAGCTTCTTGCTCGCGGAGTGATGTATATTGTATTGACGCATAGCATCCATATATATCTTGGACTGCCTGATAGACGCGTATAGCACATTCCTGGCGGTCAGCCAAGAGTGCGGACTTTCAAGTCGGAAGAATGGCGGCCAAGGACCTCAGAGCTTCGGAACTTCTGCTTACTCGTCTCCCTGAGCATATCGTTCACTGGGTCCACCTGGAAGAAGGCGATTCTTGCGCCGGCATGACGCGGCTACAGGTCGGACTTTCGAGCGCAGTCGCGCTCGCAATGATAAGATCGCGAAGTGGAGTCTGACGAAATCATACCGCGCCAAAATCCGCCACCTTGATTAAGCCGGGGAAAGGGATAGGCTTACAAATCATGTCTTCAGAATCCAGAAGAGCACGTCTGCTGGTTTATGTCCGGCGGCATGTTTGGATTATCGCCGCCGGGATGATGCTTGTCACGGTCGGCGTGGCTATCGGTATTGGCGTGCTCCCTTTTGTTCTGTGTCACGCGATAGACGGTCTTGCTTCGGGTGAATTCACGCTTCCGCATATAGGCGGCCTTGCCGCCGCCTACGTGCTGGGCGCTGTGGCCGCAAGTCTGCTCTCCTTGTTCACTCGTCGACTGATGCTTGGACTGGGGCACAGGATTGAACGTGAGATTCGGGATGACATTTTCAGGCGTCTGACGGAATTGGATCTTCTGTTTTACAGCCGCGAGCGCACAGGCGACATCATGACTCGAATGACGTCGGATCTGGGCTCGGTGCGGGAGTGTCTGGGTCCGGGCCTTCTGCAAAGCTCGCGCACGGTCATCGGTTTCGTCATGGCCTTCGGCGTGATGTTTGTCATGAACATCCGCATGGCCGTCGTGATGCTTCTTCTTCTGCCGGTCACCAGCGGGATCTTCTTCGGCCTGCTCCGCCTGATAAGAAAGCGCTATGAGCTTGTTCAGGAACAGTCCTCGCATCTGTCAAACTTCACGCAGGAGTCTTTTGCGGGAATCCGGACGTTGAAGGGATTCGCTGCCGAGCAACGTCAGACAGACCGTTTCCAGCAAGTCAGCGATACGTTCATGTCGCGGAACCTCGCACTCAGCCGGATCGATCGACCGATCTGGCCTTTAATGGGGCTCATCTTTTCGCTTGGGAGTGTCGCGTTACTGGTGGTGGGCGGCAGACTGGTTATTCAGGAGAAGCTCACCATCGGACAGTTTGTCCAGTTCAACCAGTACCTGGTTCTGCTGCAGTGGCCGATGCTCGCGCTGGGATGGCTCGCGAACATAGTTCAGCGCGGCATCGCGAGCTGGGGGCGGATATGCACCATTCTCGAGTCGGAGCCGGCGATCAGAGACGCGGCGAGGACGGATCGCAGTCTGACTTCCATCTCAGGAAGAATCACGTTCGAGAACGTGAGCCTGTCGCTCTCCGGCCGACAACTGCTTCACGATATCAACCTTGAAGTTCCCGTCGGAACTACGGTCGGCATTACCGGGCCGACCGGAAGCGGGAAGTCCCTGCTTGGGTATCTAATGGCCCGCCTTATCGATCCTGACAGCGGGCGGGTTCTTGTCGACGGCCGAGACATCCGCGAGTTTCCTGTCCGGATCATTCGCGGTCATGTCGGTGTAGCTCCGCAGGAGCCGTTTCTGTTTTCGGACACACTGGCGAGCAACATTGCCTTCGGTCTGCCTGAAGAGCATGAAGAGAGAATTATATGGGCGGCGGAAGTGGCGCAGCTTCGAGAGGAGATAGACCTTTTTCCCGAAGGCTTCCAGACCGTGCTGGGAGAACGGGGTGTGACGCTTTCCGGGGGTCAGCGCCAGCGAACTGCGATCAGCCGCGCCATAGCCAAGGACCCGCAGATACTGATTCTTGACGATGTCTTCTCGGCGATCGACACGCATACGGAGTCGCGTCTTCTACAAGAACTGCTTCCCGTTCTCAGGGGACGGACCTCCGTTATCATCGGTCATCGAGTATCGACCCTTCGCCATGCAGACGTTGTTTTTGTTGTTGAGCAGGGGCGCCTCACTCAGTGCGGTTCGCACAATGAACTCATCAGGCAGGACGGGTACTACAGGGAACTCGACGAAGTACAACGTCTGGAAGCGAGGCTGGAATCAGCATGAGAAAGCACCTCGCAGATGACAGCACCGGGCCGATCCTCGATCCCCATTTGGCCCGCAAGCTCCTCGCGTACGCGAAGCCATATCGTGTGCCGATCGCATGGTCGGTCTTCACGCTTCTTCTGATGGCGATGATTCAGGGATATCTGCCTGTCCTCATCAAGAAGGCGATTGATGACTACATCACCGCGACGTCCGCGGAGATAAATGCATCGATCCGCATTCAGGGCATAACGCATGTGGCCTGGATCTTCATCAGCCTGTCTGGAGCAGTCTTTCTTCTGCGCTCCGGGCAGGGATACCTGATGTCGTGGATCGGACAGCGAATCATTGCCGACCTCAGAATGGATCTGTTCCGGAAGTTGATGCGCATGCCGTTGAAGTTCATGGACCGCACGCCTGTGGGCCGCCTCATGACGCGTATGAGCTCAGACATCGAGGCGATGGAGCGGGCGGTATCCGACGGGCTGATCGGGTTGATCGCCGACCTCTTCACGCTGCTTGGCGTCATGGGGTTCATGCTTTTCCTGAGTTGGCGCCTGGCCTTGATACTGTTTCTGCTGCTGCCATTCCTGTTCGTCGGGATCGTGCTTCTCAATACGCAGATCCGCAGTGCGCACAGAAACGTCCGAAAGCAGCAGTCGACATTGAACACACTGCTGCAGGAAGCAATCACCGGCATGCTCACGATCCAGCTCTTCAGTCGCGAAGAGAATATGCATGCGCGTTTCGGCGAGCATAACCACACTCTGAAGGACGCCTGGATTCGATCCGTCTACTGGTTCAGCTGCTTCTTCCCGACGATGGAGGTATTTCGAGCTCTCTCTTTCTCTCTCCTCCTGATCGCGGGAGGCGCGGCCATTGGATTTGGCATCAAAGGTGTGTCTATAGGTGTGTTGATAGCCTTCTTCGCTTATGTGCGCGAATTCTATCGACCTCTCGAAGACTTGTCTGACAAATCCAATATTCTTCAGTCCGCGATGGCGTCATCAGAACGCATTTTCGGTTTGCTGGAAACCCCCGAGGAAATTGAAGATCCTGTGAGTCCAAAGGAGCTGGACCACTTCAAAGGCCTCATCGAATTCGAGAATGTGACCTTCGCATATGAAGGCGAAGACTGGGTCCTGCGCGATCTGTCATTTGTGATCAAGCCGGGCGAAGCCGTGGCGCTCGTCGGCGCCACGGGCGCAGGCAAGAGTTCCGTCGCGAGCCTGATCGCGCGCTTCTATGATGTGCAGAAGGGGCGCGTGAAAGTTGATGGAGTCGACGTAAGAGACTATCGGCAGGCGGATCTACGACAGCGCGTAGGAATTGTCCTGCAGGATCCCTTCATTTTCTCGGGATCAGTTGCTTCGAATATCAGCATGAACGATCCGGATATTTCGCGGGAGCGAGTCATTGAGTCTGCAAAATACGTAAACGCGGATTCATTTATCAGGGAGTTGCCGGAGGGCTATGACACCGAACTGTCGGAGCGGGGAGCGACTATTTCGACCGGGCAGAAACAGCTTCTTGCCCTCGCACGGGCTCTTGCTCAGAACCCGGACATTCTGCTGATTCTTGACGAGGCGACAGCAAGTGTGGACACGGAGACTGAGCTGTTGATTCAGGATGCACTCAAGAAGTTGATGAAGAGCAGAACGAGCATTCTGATTGCCCACAGGCTCTCGACTATACGAGATGTCGGACGTATTTTCGTTATGCGCCGGGGGAAGATCATCGAGGAAGGCACGCACGCCGAGTTGATTCAGAAGGAAGGCTACTACAAGACACTCTACGAGCTTCTCGGATCAGACCGGAATATCACTTAGATAAGCCGCACACGCCTGACGGCGTCCACGCCGTCCGCGGCCGCGGTGTAACGCGGCCCTCCAGAGAAAACAGCTATGACATGGTTTAATATACTCCAGCCGATTGCTTCAAGAGGATCAGGTTGTCACGGAGGCGGGAGGGGCGATTGCCTCTCCTCCAAATGAGTTCGAAGTTCGCAATCAGATCGTTCATGTCTTCCGACAGCCGCAGCCGCCTGCGCGAACGGACGGAGGAACCTGCGCGATGCAGCTTTCCTATTATGCCCCGTCTCGCTGCGAGAATTTCCATTTGCGCCGCGAGTTCCAACTCCTGAAGACACAGACTCTGAAACTCCGAAGTGCCCTTTCGCGGGGAGGGCCAACGGAGCGCAGAGAGCCGTTCGATGACATTGTTCATGCCGGCAACCGAAGCGATGTCGATGCGGCTGTACCGATGCTTCTTCGGAAAGTAGACAGGAGAACCGACGCTGACCTTTCTGTAGAAATCCTTGGCCGGGTCCAGCGGCTCAACGAGAATGTGGTATCCATCAGAGCTTCGCGATCCGTCTCCTCCGAATGTTTTGTAGCTGAGTCCGAGCGTCCTGATTGACGAGGCGAGTGAAGAGTGATCACGGCCGAGAAGGTCGCGACAGAACAGAGGTGTAAACGTTCTGTCATCCACGGCCTGGCCATTCCAACTGTGAGCGGCGCCGTGCGCGAAACCGTGAAGGCTCACCGCCAGCGTGTTACGATGCCCCCAATCGCCCCAGTTGGTATTTAGAATCCCGGAAACGCCATACTTCCGCGCAGTAGAGGCGAACCGGGTGATATTTGCCATTGAAACATCGAGGCGTGAACCATGCGTCGCCCATGCGTTGACACTGGGACAGGCGAGACAGTCGTGACCGGACTTCACAATGTCCTTTGTACGGGGGATGCGCGATCCTTCGGGCCAGTAATCCCAGTTGAGCATTACAACGTCCTTTGGCAGCTCATTAAGGAGTTCGGGGTACTGCAGAACGATATCGGCCCAGGCATTCATGCGTTTTCCATGCTTGTCGCACAGGCGGTGTATCTTCTTCAGGAAGTCCACGTAGATTCTGCCGACGCCGGTCCGTGAAGCTCTTCCTTTGCTGCGCCCTTTGCCGAGTTCCCACGTCTCATCACAGCAAACGTTGAAATCGTCTGAGTCAAAGAGAGGAAGGAAGTCGCTGTAGAGATCGGAAATGAGTTCTATGGATTTCCTGTCGGAAGGGAAGAGCGTTGTTCCTCCCGGCCGGTCGCAGTAGCCGGGCATTTCTCCGAGATGCCGGTACTGCGGGAGGGCAAGTATGGTCTCCATGTGACCAAAGCTGGCAAGTGAAGGGACGAAGCGAACATGATGTGCTTTGCAGTGTTCCTGCAGTCGCAGCATATCGTCAGGCGTGAACGGGCTGAAACCTCTGCCTATCGCCGGATGACTGGCAAAGGTGAAAACGTTCTCTATATACAATTGCAGTTCGTTGATCTTCCAGTGCGCCAGCGTTTCGATCAGAGAGAATAGCGTCTCAAGCTTCGGCACTTTCCCGCGTGAGCAGTCATGGTAGACGCCCCGCCGTGAGAAATCAGGAGAGTCACTGACTAAACAGCATGGAAGAGATGCTCCCTGTTGGCGGACAAGCTCCCTCAGTGTCTGCAGGCCATAGTATGCACCGGCGTCCGAGGCAGAGAGAACGCGGACTCCTGTATGGGAAATCTCCAGTCGGTATCCTTCCTGATGGCGGATTCTCCCGTCTCGCGACACGCGGATATCCGCAGACGGGGATCCAACGGCGAGAAGACGGGCTTCGACCGCGCAGGAAATGCGAAGATCCTGCACCAACTGGAGCAGGGGTACTTCGTCACATGCAGTGTGAGGAGCCAGCGTGACGTGCCGGGGTATTCTGAAGCGGCCGGGGGTCTTTCGATACCGCCGAACCGGAATCAACAGACCTCCGGAAGATGCGCTCATTTCGAGCTCTCCGCCTCTTCATCTGAGAAAACATATATAGTCGGCACGGATGGAATTATGGGCCGCAGAAACGACATCAGCTCTCCGTAGGTGATGTGCTCCGACGCAAACACGAGAAGAACCCGGTATTTCATTCCTACCTTCTGCAGGATGCCAAGAACAGCTTCTCCGTTGGCGACGTCGTAATCAACGGCTTCGAGCTCGGGTCTTAGCTGGTCATCCCGCCAATGCTCAGCGATCCGGGTCAATATCGCGGATGTTTCACCTCTATGGCCGCCAATATGGAGTTCCCACGGCTGAGATGGGCGGCTGCTTCGTTCCCTCCATTTGTCATCGGGCAGGAAAGCCTGAAAGAAGAGATTCTCGGCAGGAGGAGGTTCCACGCGAATCAACTCTTCCTGTCCTAAATCGAGGAGGGTCCGGGCGGCGCGTTGAATTGCGCTGATCGTCAGCGTCGGATCGTAGCGGATGGAGGCATAAACGTCTTTGCCTTCCCGGCGAAGTCGCTCAAGTATCGATTTCAGAGACCTGCCGGAGCGCGGATTCCCGACGGGTCGAGCCCGATCGTCAGACAGTTGATAGCGGGGATGTCCCCGGGAGCCGGATTTCACTTCGAGATAATAGTCGGCAACGCGTCGGCTTCCGTTTGTGAATTCGGGAGTCAACACGATGCGAACAAGTTGAGATCGCGGCAGGATCCGCTCTGGATTGGGGCGTTGGTAGCCGTACACGTCGTGGTCCGCGGCCTTGCGCGGGACATCAAGAACCGTACCGGGCTCGTTGTAGTCTGAAGCGATACTGTGAGGGCTGTAAATATCCGCCGCATAATCAAGTTCATCTGATTGACCGTCAGACTGGACCCAGCGCGAACCCACGAACACAAAACCCGCGCGCGGCAGGCGTTGGCCGGTCCGTGAATCGACCAGGAGATCTTCCGCGGCAATCCTCTGCGCCGCATTGGTCTTTTCGGACCACTCGACGTTCATAAACACTCTTTCGCCCTTAGGCCAGAAGCGGGGAAGGAGGTAGTCCACCGGACTTCCCGGACGCATGCCGATGTACGTCAAGGCGCGATGCACGGCGCTCGCTCTGCAGAATGCAACCACCAGCGCCTCGTAGTCGTGACCGCTGTCTTCGGAGACTACGAAGAATTCCGCGGGGTCATGCGGTTTCAATCCCGTCGCTTCGCCCCAGATGTAGACGGTTTGGCTTTCACGGTCGGCAATGACGCCCGGTTGTATCAGTAGACGGCTCTCATCCAGTTGCCCGACCAGGACAGACATCCGGGCGCTCATCAGTTGCCTGTTGACCTCCCGGCTGTTCTCAGCATTTGCGGTTGATGCACAACTGAAAGAACAGGCGAGGACGACGCAGGCTAGAAGCCTTCTAATGGCGATGTTCGTCTGCATATTCACCCGGATATTAAATCGTCACCGTTGTCTGCTGTCGATTTCCGAATGTTGTTCCATCTGACCAGCCGATGATTATTGTCGAACGGAGAGAGCTGGTCTATGCTTCGACCGTTCACCTGGAGCCGTTACACGCATGGGCGTACTTCACAACTACATTTCTCGTGATTTCCTGATCACATTCGGGATGTCCGTTCTCATTCTGACCTTCGTCATGTGCGTAGGGGCGGGAGTGCAGGCGATCGACTTGTTGGCCCGCGGCGTTTCCGCAGGAACCATTCTGCTCTTCTTTCTCCACAATATCCCCTTCATGCTGATGTTCACGCTGCCGATGAGCGTGCTGGTGGGGGTGCTGCTGCTGTTCAGCCGTCTATCGCTGGACGGTGAGATCACCGCGATGAAGTCTTGCGGGGTCAGCCTCTGGCAGATCGTTTCGCCTCTGATAATGATCTCGATCGCGCTTTGCTTCCTTTGCTTCTACATCAGCGGATGGGTTGCCCCGCATCAAAGCTATGCCCGCCGCACGCTGCTCGCCCGCATAGGTATCGAAGACCCCACGGACCTGCTTGAAGAGGGGCGCTTCACGAGAGAGTTTCCGGGGATGATGGTCTACGTCGGGAAGAAAGATAAAGACAAGGTCAGCGACATCGTCGTCTACGAGATGACGGATGACGGAAAGGTTGCCTTGAACATCAGGGCAAAGAGGGGGGTATTGCGTCCGGCTGAGGAAGAAGCTCTTCTGCACATCGACCTGTATGATGTGCGCATCGATCGGCCGGATGAACAGGATCCGCTGGACCCGGCCAAATCGCAGTCCGTGATCGCGGAGCACTATCCCGTAACGCTCGACTTCTCAAAGCTGACGAGCAAGGGATTCGTGAAGAAAAAGGCGAAGGACATGACGCTTCCGGAGCTTATTCAAGGGATCCGGAATGTTCGCGCTCTCTATCCTGAACTGGCGGAGCTGGATATGGTTAAACATCGCACGCGCATGCTGGTCGCGGCAAACAAAAGACTGACGCTCTCCCTCTCCTGCTTCGCGTTTACACTCTTCGGAATACCGCTGGGTCTGAGATCCAGGCGGAAAGAGTCTTCGGTGGGGATAGCGATCAGCCTGCTGATCGTTTTCTTCTACTACTTGTTCACTATTGCCGCAGACTCGATGGTAGAGCATCCTGATTGGCGGCCGGATCTGATACTCTGGTTTCCCGTAATTGCCATGGAGGTGGTCGGATTCTATCTCCTCTTCCGGAATCGTTGATCGATTTGTCTCCAGCCTTGCGATGGCGATCAAGAAATGACTCTATCGGAAAGGATCAAGAATAAGGCGCTGTCCCTGGGTTTCGATCTGATCGGAATCGCTCCTGCCCGGGAAGCCCGGCACAAGACAGCATTTCTGTCCTGGCTCGATCAGAATCTTCACGCCGACATGAAGTGGATCGAACGCAATCCCGACCGACGTGCGGACCCGCGTCTTGTTGTTGATGACGCACGCTCCGTTATCGCTGTAGGTGTCTCCTACTTTGTCTG
This sequence comes from Verrucomicrobiota bacterium, assembly GCA_018814445.1. Classification (GTDB taxonomy): domain Bacteria; phylum Verrucomicrobiota; class Kiritimatiellia; order JAHIZV01; family JAHIZV01; genus JAHIZV01. Next base: position 17,568 of record JAHIZV010000004.1, read on the forward strand.
CAATCCGCCGCCCGGCATCTGGAACGATCCCTCGCGCGGCCGCATCGCCCGTTATGCCTGGGTTTCCGACTATCACAAGGTAATAGAACACAGACTCAAAGAGTTGAGTGCTTTCCTGCAAAACGAAGCGGGGAGCGAAACGAAGACGCGGTACTACGTTGACACCGGACCGATTCTGGAGCGCGACAACGCCAGTCTGGCGGGTCTCGGCTTCATCGGGCGCAACAGTATGCTGATAAGCCCGTCGCTGGGTTCGTATGTGTTTCTAGGAGAGATTATCGCGAGCGTTGAACTTGAATACGACGAGCCAACTGACGATGAAGGGTTGAACATGAAAGTGGAGTCCGGGGGGAAGCCAAAGGCTTCTTGTGGCAAATGCAGGCGCTGCCTTGACGTATGCCCGACACACGCTCTGCCTGCGCCCTATGTTGTAGATTCAAGCCGCTGCATTTCCTATCTCACCATTGAATGCCGGGACGCGATACCTCCCGAGTTGAGACCGAAAATGGGCAACTGGATATTCGGTTGCGACGAGTGTCAGCAAATCTGTCCATGGGTTCACCGCTATTCAGAACCGAAAGAGAGCCCTTTCCTTTCCTACGATCCTGAACGCGTTGCGCCCCGGTTGGTCGAACTCATGTCGATGGAGGAACAGGCCTTTAGAGAGCGTTTCGCGGGAAGTCCGGTGATGAGGGCAAAGTATCGCGGCCTGATGAGAAACGCAGCCGTAGCCATGGGGAATTGGGGAAGCGAGGAGGCTCTTCCTGTCTTGAATAGGGCCGCACGCCACGATGATGTGCTTATACGAGAACATGCGACGTGGGCGATTCAGAGGATCTCCGCGGGTTGAGCGGGAGGAAATCCGGTATTGCTAGGACTTGAGATACTCGCGGATGCCGGCGACGTCCGACGCAATCCGGTCTTTCAGCTCCTGCTCAGAGAAGAAGCGGCGATCATCGCGTATGAATTTGATGAAGAAAACTTCAACATCACGGTCGTAGAGGTCAACGTAGGCATCCAGAACGTGCACCTCAACAACCTGTGCAAGAGAGCCCGCGGGAACGGCTGAATGGTGTCCTATGTAAGCGGCGCCATCCATTATCCGATCATCCACGCGCAGGCGTACCGCATAGATGCCGAACGGGGGATACACTTCGCTTTCCGGCAGGACATTGGCCGTGGGAAAACCGATCGTTGTTCCGTAGCGCCGCCCGCGGATTACTTTGCCGACGACGCTGTAAGGCCTTCCCAACATGGCTTCCGCGTCCTCAAGCCGCCCCGCAAAGACGGCGTCTCTGATCCGAGTGCTTGAAACGGGTGCCCCTTCGTGGAGCACGGGCGCCACAACGGTCACTTCAAATTTCTTCCCGGCGGCAAGCGACCTGAGTAGTCCGGGATTACCGCGCGCGCCTTTTCCGAAAGTCCAGTTGGAGCCGACGACGACTTCCTTCAAGCCGGGCAGCGCCGCCTGAAGTTCTTCAACGAACACTTCGGCCTCGAGATTCGCCAGCTCGAGAGTGAACGGAAGCATGATCGTCCCGGTCATGCCCAGCGATCCAAGCAGGTCCAGTTTCTGAGCGGTCGATGTCATGAGCGGTTTCGCATGCTCGGGCCGCAGTATCTTCGATGGATGAGGATCGAACGTCAGCACCCACGATTCGGCATTCAATTCTGCAGCGTGTTCGCGCGCGGTAGAGAGGAGGGCCTGGTGTCCGCGATGGACGCCGTCAAAGAAACCGGTCACAAGAACGACAGGAGGCGAGAGAGTTTCGAGGTCACTGAGATGCCGGACTACTTTCATTCGATTGACGATTCCTGCTGTTGAACGACACGAGGCGATATAACGTACTCCTCGAGCGCGTCCACTTCAAGGGGGAGGAGTTCTTCGAGTGTGTGTGCCTGATCGATAGTGAAACCTCCTGACTGCGTTCGCCGGAGTTCCTTGAGATGCGCGCCGCAGCCCAACGCATCGCCGATGTCAGAGCACAGAGTACGAACATAGGTGCCCTTGGTGCACTTGAGGCGGAAGGAGATTTCCGGCGGAGAAAACTCCAGCAGAGTAAAGTGATAAAGATGGATCAGCCTTGGTTTCCGCTCAACGGTCTGACCTTTTCGCGCGAGTTTATACAGCGGAACGCCATCACGTTTTACCGCCGAAACCATAGGCGGAGTCTGCATGATATCGCCTGTCCTGGCGTTCATTTCTCTCTCCACGTCATCTTTCGTCACATATGAGAAGTCCTTCTCCGATATGATCTTCCCATCTCGATCCTGGGTGTCCGTGGCGGCTCCCAATTGCATTACGCCTTCGTATGTTTTGTCGGAGCCCATAACAAGCTGTGAGAGTTTCGTTCCCCGTCCGATCAGGAGTATGAGTAATCCGGTTGCCATGGGGTCGAGGGTGCCGCCGTGCCCGACTTTGCGAAAGCGGAAATGGTTGCGCACTTTCGCGACTACGTCGTGCGACGTCCAGTCAGAAGGCTTGTCCACGAGAAGGGCGCCGTCGAACGGATCCTGGCGGCTTCGCTGGGGACTGGCGGGACCTGTTCTATTCGGATTCGGCCCCGTCGTCATCGGTTTCCTCCTCGTGTTCTATCTGGGAGATTAGATCGAGAACGCGGTCTCCTTCCGCGATGGATTCATCAATCTCGAATGAGAGGCGGGGCGTATACTTGATATGCAGATGCTTTCGGATGGCTTGCTGAAGGTCTTTTCTGTGGCGGCTGAGCTGATTCAGGATATGTTGCCTATCGTCTTCATGCTCCCGTATGGAAACCAGAATGCGCGCGTGGCGGAGGTCGGGGCTCGTGACTACGTGGGTTACGGTGACGGCGGCAAAATCGAAGCCCTTGTCATTTACGATCTTGTACAGACCCTCCGCAATTTCTCTGCGCAACAACTCATTAATCCGTGTCATGCGGTCCGTGCTCATGATTCCTCACCTTTGGAAGGAGGCGATACCGTGGCGGGCCGGTCAGGCGGCTTCGGAGAACGAAATCGAAGGAATTAAAGCTGCTGGGCGACTTTCTCGAGCTGATAGAACTCTATAATGTCGCCTTCTTCGATGTCGTAGAAATTCTTCAGGCCAATACCACATTCCTGACCGTCACGCACTTCAGCGGCATCGTTCTGGAAGCGCTTGAGTGACTCCAGAACTCCTTCGAAGACCACGCCGCCGTCACGCAGTAAGCGGACCTTATCCTTAGCCGTTATGCGTCCATCGACCACCATACATCCGGCAATCTTACCTCTCTTACTGATATCGAAAACCTGTCTCACTTCGGCATGTCCGACAACATTCTCTTTGAACTCAGGTTCGAGAAGTCCGGTCATGGCCTGTCGCACATCGTCGAGAAGCTCATAAATCACGCTGTAAAGGCGGATCTCGACGCCTTCACGTTTCGCCTCGGGATTCACACCGCTCTCTGTTCCTACGTGAAAACCAAGAATGATGGCATTAGACGCACTGGCCAGAAGAACGTCGTTTTCGGTGATGTTTCCGACTCCGCCCAGGATGACGTTCAGCCGGATCTTATCGCTCGTGATCTGGGAAAGCGACTGCTGGATAGCTTCGAGCGTTCCCTGCACGTCCGTTTTGAGAATAACGGCCAATTCCAGAACATCGAGCGCTTCCGTTGCCGCGAAGAGGTCATCGAGAGAGACTTTGACGTGGCTGGGCGGTCCGCCGAGGGTCTCGGTGCGTTTCTCGGCAAGGCGCTTCTCTGATACCGCCTTTGCCTGCCGGTCGTTCGGATAGACCTCAAATTCCGCGCCGGCATCGGGTACGCTCGTGAGGCCCAGACACCTTACCGCGCTGGACGGTCCGGCCGTTCGAACTTTGACACCGTGATCGTTTATAAGAGCTTTCACGCGCCCCCAGTACGGGCCGCAAACGACGGCATCGCCGACTTTAAGAGTGCCCTTCTGGACGAGCAGCGTGGCCGTCGGTCCCATGCCGGGCTCGAGAAGAGCTTCGACCACGTGGCCTTCCGCGCGCCTGTCAGGATTTGCCTTGAGTTCGAGCATTTCGGCTTGAAGGAGGATCATCTCCAGCAGGTGGTCTATGCCTTCTCCCGTCTGGGCGCTGACCGGACAACAGATAGTCTGGCCTCCCCACTCTTCGGGACTGAGTCCCTGTTCCTGAAGCTGTTGCATGACCCGCGTCGGATCGGATGCCGGAAGATCGATCTTATTGATTGCCACCATCAGGGCGACGTTTGCCGCCTGTGCGTGCTGGATGGCCTCCTTGGTCTGGGGCTGAATTCCGGCATCGGCGGCAATGATGATAACTGCGATGTCCGTCAGATTGGCTCCACGAGCTCTCATCGCTGTAAACGCCGCATGACCAGGAGTATCAATGAATGTGATCTTGTGATCATGGAATTCGACTGTGTAAGCACCGATGTGCTGGGTGATTCCGCCGTCCTCGCCCTGGGCGACTTTCGAACTGCGGATCTTGTCCAACAGCGAAGTTTTCCCGTGATCGACATGACCGAGAAAGGTGACGACGGGCGGCCGGAAGCTCAGATCCTCCGGGTTGTCCTTGACTGGTTCGGGAGCCTGCTCGATCGGTTTCGGCTGAGGTTTGCGCTCGGCGCTTTTCTTTTCGTGTTCAAAAATAAAATCGTGTTTTTCCGCCAGGCGCTGTGCAATTTTCAGCTCAAGCCGTTCGTTGATCGACGCAAAGACGTTCATGGACATCAGTTCAGCAATCAACTGATTAGGTTTCAATCCGAGCTGTTCGGCAAACTCCTTCACGATAACGGGGCCGCGCACGGTAATGACTTTGCTGCCTTCGGCCTCGTCATCCTCATCGCCTTCAGCGGCTTCCGCCGCTCCGGATGTCCCGGATTCGGGAATCTCTTCCTGCTTCGGGGCTTTTTCAACGGCGGGCGCTTTGCTCAATGATGAGCGAATCGTTGCAACGGCATCTTCCTCGAGAGCAGTCATGTGGCTCTTCGCCTCGATGCCAAGTTCGCCGAGCATCTCGAGCAAGTCTTTGCTGGAAAGCTCCAGCTCTTTAGCTAATTCGTGTACTCTCATTCTTCTATCTTACCATGCTTCGCCTCGTAGGCGGTTTCCGCGGCGGAGCGGATCTGCTCGGCGGCCTCAGCAGTCATTCCCTCTATGGCCTCCAGGTCAGACGCGTCGGCAGCAAGGATACCTTCCAATGTGAGAAAACCGATTTGAACAAGTTTCTCGGCCCACTCCTCACCGATCCCCTCGATCTGGGCGAGATCAGCGATAGCCAGAGCGACTTTCTCCTCAAAGCCCATTTCCTCTTCTTCCTTCTGGATATCGATCTTCCAGCCCGTCAATTTCGCGGTAAGCCGGGCGTTCTGGCCCTTCTTTCCGATAGCCAGCGAGAGTTGATCGGCGTCAACGACTACGCGGACGACGTGGGTGTCCTCCATGACTTCCACGCGAATCAGTTTGGCCGGAGCGAGGGCATTCGTAACATAAGTCTTCACATCGTCATGCCAGCGGACGATATCAATCTTTTCGCCGGAGAGTTCGCGGACGATATTCTTGACGCGGATTCCGCGCATTCCGACGCAGGCGCCGACCGGGTCAACTTTCTCATCGTGCGAAACCACGGCAATTTTGCTACGGAAGCCGGCTTCACGGGCAATCCCCTTGATTTCCACTGTGCCGTCCGCGATTTCGGAGACTTCCACCTCGAAAAGCCGGCGCACGAAATCCGGATGGCTTCTTGACAGGACTATTTCCGGCCCCTGCGATTTGCTGTCAATCATCACGATAAGAGCGCGGACGCGGTCACCGATCTGATACTCCTCGATGGGAACCCGTTCACGAACCGGCATAATGCCTTCAGCGCGGCCGATGTCTATGACCACATCGCTGCGATCAAAGCGTCGAACTGTCCCGCTGACGATATCACCCGAGCGATCTTTGAATTCTTCAAAAACACGGTCCTTCTCTGCCTGCCGGATCTTCTGGAGGATGCCCTGCTTGGCAGTCTGAGCGGCGATGCGGCCGAAGTTCTTCGGAGTGACCTCCAGATCAATGAAGTCGCCAAGAACAGCGTCCGCCTTGATCTTCCTCGCCTTCAGAAGAGAAATCTCATCATGAGGCTCCTTGACGCTCTCGACGACCAGAACACGCGCAATGGCCTTGATTTCGTATGAGTCGCGGTCGATTTCTATGCGGATATCCTTGGCGGGGCTGATGCTCTTCTTGGATGCGCTCATCAGGGCTGATTCCACTGCTTCGATTACAGTTTCCCTGTCGATCCCGCGTTCCCGCTGGAAATACTCCAATAAAGCAGCCATCTCGTTATTCATCGCCATACCTCTTCCGGGGTCATCGCCCCACCAACAAACCCCTTTACGCAAAAGAGTGGGTCGTAACCCACTCCTTCATCAGGAATTCAGATTTAGGGTAGGACTCACTCTATTTGCGGGGGGGCAAACGTCAAGTAGGAAACGAGTTGAAAAGGTCAGCCGCCGGCCCGGCAGTCAACTTTTTGCACGCTCAGAAACGGTGGTCGTCTCTAACTGCGGGTCTATGCCGTCGTATTCCCATAGTTCACTGATATGGTCAGGGAAGGTGAGGCTGACGCTCACGCCGGACCTCCCGGTCCTTGCCAGGCCCGCGTGGGTTTCGGAAAGCGCCAGTTCCCCGGTGTTGCACTGGTTGCTCAAATGGGCCAGGAAGACCTTTTCCAACAAAGGAGACGCGATTTCGGCCAGAAACTCCGCGGCATGTCTGTTCGAGAGGTGTCCCTGTCGTCCGCTGATCCGCTGCTTCAGGTACCAGGGCCGGGGGGCGTCTTTGAGCATATTCTCATCATGGTTGGCTTCGAGAACAACGGCATGACAGTTTCTCAGGCGCTCCCGGACAACATTTGTTACCATTCCAATATCAGTGACAATACCCACGCACACGTGGTCGCAGGAGATGACAAAACCGACGGGATCATATGCATCGTGCGGCACGGAGAATGGTTCGACAGTGAGGTTGCCGACTTGAAAAGAGTATCCCGTCGAGAAAACCTGCCAGGGCAGTCCCGCAAGTTTAGGATCACGTCGAAGACCTTCGATCGTCCCGGTATTGGCGTAAACGGGGATGGCGTGTTTGTTGTGAAGGACTCGTATGCCTTGAATGTGGTCATTGTGTTCATGGCTGATGCAGATACCCCCGACCGAGGAGACGTCCACGTCTATTTCGGCAAGTCTTCGCGTTGTCTCTCTGGCGCTGAGGCCCGCGTCGATAAGCAGTGCGGTGGTTCTGGAAGCCACATACGTGCAGTTTCCGGAACTTCCGCTGGCTAGAACACAGACTCTAAGAGACATAGGATTCCCTGGCCGAACATCATGACGGTTGCTTTCTTCTCGTATGTTCCAGCAACCGGACGGCCGGGTCAAGGCAACAGGATCGCGGGCCTGACTTCAGCCGGGATTTGTTTCATTTACCGCCACGATCGTGGCGGTAAATGAAACGCGAGGAATCTCAGTTCCGGTGTCTCAGGGAAAGAGTCACGCGACTTCTGCCGTGCAATTCGTCTCAGTGCGTTGCTGTCAATTGTCTTGAGAAACGAGCCGATGCGAACTACTTTGGAGGCGTATGGCTCAGCAATTCCTGTCACAAACTCAAGAGCAGAGACTCCAGATGGTTCTGGCGCCCCAGTTGCGTCAATCGTTGGAGTTTCTCCAGGTGCCGGTCCTTGAATTGCGCACGCTCATACAGCAGGAGTTAGAGAAAAATCCCACGCTCGAAGAGACGCCTTCTGAAGATGAGAACCTCGAAGTCGAGCCGGGCAGCAGTGAACCGGAAGACAACAAGGAGTTGGATTTCTCCGAAGAGTTTGAGGTGCTTGCCCGCCTTGACGATGAGTGGCGTGAGTACTTTCACCAAGTGAGCTCGGCGAAACCGTACACATCGGACGACGAAGCGCGCCGGCAGTTCTTCCTCGATTCCATTTCACAGACAGAGTCTCTGCAGGAACACCTAATGGGTCAGATATCGCTGACTGAACTGGGTGATGAGGACCGGCGTCTGGGTGAGATGCTCATAGGAAGCATCAACGATGACGGCTATCTGACTTCAAGCCTGGAGGAACTTGCGGAAAGCGCGGGCTATGAGACAGAGCATCTGAACGACGTCCTTCAGATCATTAAGGAATTCGATCCGATCGGTGTGGGGGCCCGTGATCTGAGCGAGTGCCTGCTTCTGCAGATGGAAAGGCTCGGTGTAGGCGATTCGCTGGCCGCAAAGATCGTCGACCAGCACCTTGATGCGCTTGGAAACAGGAGACACCCGGAAATTGCCCGCGCCCTGGGCATTTCTGTTGAAGAAGTGGAGAAAACGGCCGGATTCATAGCCACTCTGGAACCCAAACCGGGCCGGCTCTACACGTCCGAATCGGCCAGTTATGTGCTCGCGGAAGTACTCGTGCAGAAAGTGAACGGGAAGTACCTGGTGATTCTGAATGACGACCAGATTCCGCACATGCGCATAAGCAAGAACTACAAACGCCTGATGGGTGACCCGACAACAACGCGGGAAGTGAAGGACTACATCCGGGACAAGATTCACGCCGGAGCGTTTCTGATCAAGAGCATCAATCAACGGCAGCAGACGATCCGAAACATCTCCGAAGAAATAGTACGTGTGCAGTCGGGATTTCTGGACAACGGCATCTCGGAACTGAGACCTCTGACGATGGCCGAGGTGGCGAAAGTATGTGATATCCACGAAACGACGGTCAGCAGGGCTATCGCAAACAAGTACATGCAGACGCCGCGAGGAACATTTGAGATGAAGTACTTCTTCACTCCGGGCCTGAAGACCGATGACGGAAGTTCCGTATCAAACAAGACGATCAAGGACACGCTCGAAAGACTCGTCGCCGATGAAGATCCGAAGAAACCTCTGTCCGACCAGGCGATGGTGGAGAAGCTTAAAGAGAAGGGCATTCAAGTCGCCCGCCGCACGATAGCAAAATACCGCGAGGAACTCAAAATCCTCCCCTCGCACATGCGCAAGTCCTTCAGGTAGCTTCGGCGATTCTTGTTCACCACGAAGGGCGCGGTCGAAGGGGCGCCGTTACGGTTGGAATACCGTCACACTCGCGGAATCACCACCGGAAGTCACATTGACTCCGTTATCTCCCGCCGCCGAGCGCGTGTACGTTACGCTGGTGCCCGAGCTGCTGCTCAGGGAGCCATTGCCGTTATCCACGGACCACGCGTAGGAACCGGAGCCGCCGCTTGCCGAAAATGCCACAGTGGCTCCGTTATTCGTCAGGGATGCCGAGGAGGGTGAAATCGAGACATTCACGGAATTCGAAGGACTGGACGGCACCGAGGCTTGACCGTACACCGTGGAGAAGAGGCTCGGTTCGACCCAGGTGCCCTGCAGTTCCGCATCGGTGGATTCCGCGGAACCTTTGCTTATTGTGCCGGCTATGGTGCCCTTATTTCCCGCAGTTGTTACGCCGGTGAGTGTGATGCTGGCGGATGTTGAGTCGGCCTGGCCTATAGTTCCCTTGAAGATGATTCCGTTGTTGTCGATTCCCTCGAGGTGGTCGCCGGTCTGGAGGAGATTCATGGTCGAGATCGGGGAGCCCGTGTTCTGTTGAACGATATCCCCGTTTGGATTGCTGTAGAAGCCGGCAACGATGATCGCGACCTGCCGGATGGCTGAATCGCCGGAATCGCCTTCACATCCGATGAAAGTGAGTGAAATGGAGCTCAAGACGAGCGCGGTCAGGACTGCAAACCCAAGTGTTCTCTTCTTCACGGACGTCTTCCTTCCTGCTGCAAACTCATTGATCAGATGGATAATGCGCAAAATAGGCGATAAACGCGGCTCGTACAAGATTATAGACAGCGGGCTCGACGAAACGCTCAACACGCAACAAACAACAGCCAACTCGAAATCAGGACTGGACCGCAGAATCCGGAGATCTTCTATCCGAATCCCTGGACAACTGACTTTCCCCCTATAAATCACTTGTCTCGCACGGGCTGACGTGCGATTTTCTCCGCCCAGTAAGCAGGAGACAAATTCTTGAACCAAAGCAATAAGACTTCAGTTTCAGTGGTGACCGGCGGGGCGGGCTTCCTGGGGTCGCATCTTTGCGACAAGCTTCTTTCTGAAGGGCACCGCGTCATTTGCATGGACAATCTGATTACGGGCAATGTCGCCAATATCGAACATCTTGCAGGTAACGAGAACTTCAAGTTCATCAAGCACGATGTTACGGAGTACATCTTCCTTCCGGAGGAGATCGACTACATCTTTCACTTTGCGTCACCGGCCAGCCCGATCGACTACCTTGAGCTTCCTATCCAGACGCTGAAAGTGGGAGCTCTCGGCACTCACAAGGCGCTGGGTCTTGCGCGCGCGAAGAAGGCGCGTCTTCTACTTGCGTCGACGTCTGAGGTCTACGGGGACCCACTCGTTCATCCTCAACAGGAGGACTACTGGGGCAACGTGAATCCAATCGGGCCTCGCGGTGTATACGATGAAGCCAAACGCTTTGCGGAGGCTATAACGATGGCCTATCAGCGTTTTCACGGGGTGGAGACGCGAATTGTCCGCATCTTCAACACCTACGGCCCGCGTATGCGTCCGCACGACGGGCGGGTAGTTCCTGCATTATGTGTGCAAGCCTTGAAAGGTGATCCGCTGACCGTGTTCGGAGACGGAAGCCAGACGAGAAGCTTCTGTTTTGTATCGGACCTGATAGACGGCATTTACAAGCTGATGATGAGCGAAGAAGCAAATCCGGTGAATATCGGCAATCCTCATGAAATGAGTGTTCTGGCATTTGCGGAGCGCATCAAGGCACTCTGCCGGAGCGATTCAGAGATCGTCTTCAAACCCCTTCCGGTAGATGATCCGAAAGTGAGGCAGCCGGACATCGGCAAAGCGAAGAGAATTCTGAACTGGGAGCCCCGGAAGGGATTGGATGAGGGTTTGCAGGAAACGATCGCGTACTTCAAGTCCCTGATTGACCAAAAAGCAGTCTAGCCCTTCGCCGCCGAGTCACCTATACTCTCGTTCTGTCAGCTGTGGAGGCCGAATCATGAAACTGCGATACACAGATGTGGATGGCGTTCTGAAAGAGATTCCTCTTGAAGAAACGACTCTTACAATTGGACGAAGCAGTGACGCCGATGTGGTCATACGCGACGAAAAAGCCTCCAGAATCCATTGCGGAATACGTTTCGAGGACGGCGCCTTCTTCGTCAAGGATCTCAAGTCCAAGAACGGCATCTACGTGAACGGTCAGCGCATCGAGTCGGCTCGCCTTTCTCCGGGAGATCAAATACGCGTATGCTCCATAACATTCATCGTGGAAGCCAGCGGTCCCAAGGGAACCGAAACCCTTATGCATGAAGTCCAGGAAGAGATGCAGGAGGGGAAGGGCTACACGACGATGTTGAAGGAAATCGTTGACGATACCGGCAAGAACAAGAAGTGAAGTAACCGCATCCCGGCGCCAGCAGGCTTTCAACTCTCACTTGTGTTATCCGCGCCTTCTTCGGCGGCTTCGCCTTCAACTTCCGCATCCTCGTTTTCCTCGGGCTCAACAGGCGTCGCGGATATCAGGCGGTCTCCTTCCGAAAGATTGATTAGCCGGACGCCTTGCGTGTTCCGTCCGATGGTCCGCAGGTCGCTTACAGGCATCCTTATCATCTGCCCGCCTTCTGTGACCAGCATGAGGGCGTCGTTATCATGAACCGCATGGGCTCCGACGACCATGCCGTTGCGCGCGGTGGTCCGAATAGTGATCACGCCTTTTCCGCCGCGTTTCTGAATGGGGTACTCATCAAACGATGTCCGCTTTCCGTATCCGTGTTCCGTGATCGCCAGCAGCGTCTCGTTCTCCTGAACGATCTCAATACTGTCGACACGGTCATTTTCTTTGCCCAGCGTAACGCCCTTCACACCGCGAGTGGCGCGGCCCTGGTCGCGAAGCTGTTCTTCATTAAAGCGAATGCTCATGCCCTTGTGCGTAACGAGCATTACATCGTCCTGACCGTTGGTCATTTTCACGCCGATAAGCTTGTCGTCGCTGTCGATGTTAATGGCGATGATGCCACCCATGCGAGGATTGCTGTATGCGGTAAGGTTAGTCTTCTTAACGATGCCCTTCTCGGTGGCCATCACGAGGTGCTTGTCGTCGGTGAAATCCCTGACCCGGATCATGGCGGCGATCGTCTCGTCGTTGCTGATTTCCAGAAGATTCACGATGGCTTTTCCTCGGCCGGTACGTCCGCCTTCCGGAATCTCATAGACTTTCTTCCAGTGCACGCGGCCGGATTCCGTGAAGAAGAGGATGTAATCGTGAGTGGAGGCCGTGAACACATGTTCGACGTAGTCCTCGTCCTTGGTGGACATGCCGATTACGCCTTTCCCGCCCCTGCGCTGCTGCCTGTATGTTCCGACCGGGACGCGTTTGACGTAGCCGGTATTCGTGATCGTGATAACGCAGCTCGCATCCGCGATAAGGTCCTCGATGCTGATTTCGCTGTCATCGGGAACAATCTCCGTGCGCCGCTCGTCGCCATACGTCTTCCGCACTTCGAGCAGGTCGTCCTTGATGACTCCAAAGAGTTTGGATTCGTTTGCGAGAAGATCTTTCAGGTAATTGATGGTCTTGATGATCTCCAGGTATTCAGCGTCAATCTTGTCCCGCTCCAGGCCGGTCAACTGGTACAGCCTCATGTCGAGAATCGCGTTAGCCTGGACCTCGGAGAGTTTGAACTTCTTCATCAACTGCGTGCGCGCCGTATCCCGGTTGTTTGACTCCCGGATCGTTTTTACGACGGCGTCCAGGTTGTCGAGAGCGATCTTCAGGCCCTCGAGGATGTGCGCGCGCGCCTCGGCTTTCTCCAGATCGAACTTGCAGCGTCTTGTGATGACCTCGAACCGGTGGTCGATGAAACAGGTCATCAGCTCTTTCAGATTCATCACACGAGGCCGCCCGTGGTCGATCGCCAGCATGATAGCGCCGAACGTCGTGGCGAGCTGAGTGTGCTTATAGATGTTGTTCAGAATCACTTTCGAAAGGGCGCTCTTCTTCACGTCGATGACGATCCGTATGCCGTCCTTGTCCGACTCGTCACGAATATCCGAAATGCCCTCCAGCTTCTTGTTCTGAACGAGACTGGCGATCTTCTCGATCAGATTGGACTTGTTGACCGTGTAGGGAATTTCCGTGATGATGATGCTCTCTTTGCCGTGGGCGCCTTCTTCAATTACGGCGCGGCCGCGGACCTTTATGTGGCCGCGTCCCGTTTCGAACATACTTTTGATAGGCTGCGTTCCGTAGATAATGCCGCCGGTGGGGAAGTCCGGTCCTTTCACGAACTGCGTCAGATCCGTGACTGTCGCGTCAGGATTATCGATGAGATGGACGATGCCATCGACGAGTTCGGTCAGATTATGCGGCGGGATATTCGTGGCCATGCCGACGGCTATGCCGGTGCTTCCGTTGGCCAGCAGGGCGGGGACGCGCGCGGGAAGAACCGAGGGTTCCATCAGCGTTTCGTCGAAGTTCGGGCGCATATCGACGGTGTTCTTATCGATATCTGCGAGCACTTCTTCCGCGAGCCTGTCCAGGCGGCATTCCGTGTAACGGTAAGCGGCGGGCGGGTCGCCGTCGATACTGCCGAAGTTGCCCTGGCCGTTGATCAGCATGTAGCGCATCGAAAAATCCTGCGCCATACGCACGAGCGTGTCATATACAGCCTGATCGCCGTGAGGGTGATAGTTACCGATGACTTCGCCGACGACTTTCGCGCATTTCACGAAAGCCTTACTGCGCGTCCATCCTCTTTCGCGCATAGCGTAAAGAATACGTCTGTTGCCCGGCTTCAAGCCGTCCCTCGCGTCAGGCAGGGCCCGGCCGATGATCACGCTCATCGAGTAATCGATGTACGCGCGCTGCATCTCGTCTTCGATGTTTACAAATCCAATTCGTTCGTTTTCGGTATACATGGTTGCTCAGTAGGTTAGATATCGAGATTCTGGACGTTGAGGGCGTTGTCTTCGATGAACTGCCGGCGAGGTTCCACTTCGTCGCCCATAAGGACCGAGAACATCTCGTCCGCGCGGACGGCATCCTCAAGCACGACCTGCACCATTTTTCGATTTGCCGGATCCATCGTGGTCTCCCAGAGCTGGCCCGGATTCATTTCTCCAAGACCCTTGTATCGTTGTATGGATATTCCCTTGCGGCCCAGATCGCGAACCTTGTTCAACAGGTCCTGAAGCGACGTGACCGGAGTCTTTCCGTTCTCACCTTCTTCGATGTAGAACACGGGTTTCTTTGACGGCGTCATCTGCTCCAGGCTCAACCCGGCCTTCTCCAGTTTGGCGATGAGTTTGCCCAGGGCGGCAGCGGAGAAGATCTCGACCCAGCGGAAGCCGTGCTTCTGGGCCTGCTCTTCTTCACCCGCATCGCCGAAGATCTCCAGCTGATGTCCGAAACGGTGTTCCATTTCCTCGCGCAATTCCCGCAGGTCGCTTTCCGTGTGGGCAAAGTGAAATTCGCTCTCACCGTCGCGCGCGACAATAACTCGGTATTGCGGGAAGGCCCCGGTTTCAGGATTTCGCTGCTTCAGGTACTCTTGAAAATCGACACCTTTGCGCGCAAGGCGATGACCTATCTCCTCTATCTCCGTGAGGTACCCGAGCACGGCAGTCAATTGCTCGTTCGCGAGAACTTCCGCGCCTTTGTCGTCCGCGACCCTTATGTCGCTCACGCCGAGTTCGAGCAGGATCTTCGTAAGATCCGCGTCGCTGTCGACGTACTGCTCGTGTTTCTTCCGCTTGATCTTGTAGAGCGGCGGCTGGGCGATGAAGACGTACCCGCGTTCGACCAGTTCCTTCATCTGCCTGTAGAAGAACGTGAGAAGAAGGGTCCGGATATGGGCGCCGTCGACGTCAGCATCGGTCATGATAATGATGCGATGATATCGAGCCTTGTCGATGTTGAACTCTTCGTGGCCGATGCCCGTTCCGATAGCCGTGATGAGTGTGCGAATCTGTTCGCTGTTCAGAATCTTATCCAGGCGGGCCTTCTCAACGTTCAAGACCTTACCGCGCAGGGGGAGAATGGCCTGAAACTTCCTGTCGCGCCCCTGTTTTGCCGAACCGCCGGCGCTGTCGCCCTCGACGATGAACAGTTCGGAAGAGGCCGGATCCTTCTCGCTGCAGTCCGCCAGTTTTCCCGGCAGGGATCCGCTGTCCAGCGCGCCCTTTCTTCGGGTCAGGTCGCGAGCCTTCCGTGCGGCTTCTCTTGCGCGCGCGGCAACCACGGCCTTATCGATGATCCTTCTCGCAATGGATGGATGCTCCTCGAAGAACGTTCCTAGTTCCTCGTTCACGACCGACTCCACCAGGCCCTGTACTTCACTGTTTCCCAGCTTCGTTTTGGTCTGTCCCTCGAACTGCGGGTCGGGAATCTTCACGCTGATGACCGCCGTCAACCCCTCACGAATATCGTCGCCCGACATGGCGGACTTGTCGTCCTTGATCAACTTGTTTGTGCGTGCGTACTGATTGACGGTGCGCGTCATGGCCGCGCGGAAACCGCTGAGATGCGTCCCGCCTTCGATCGTGTTGATGTTGTTCGCGAACGAGAAAAGACTGTCGTTATAGGCATCGCTGTACTGCATCGCGATTTCGACCACGATTTGATCCTTCTCTTTCTCGAAGTAGATCACCTTTGGATGCAGGGGCGTCTTCTTGCTGTTAAGATGCTCCACGAACTCCTTGATGCCGCCGGCGTACTTGAATGTTTCGTCACGCGGAGGCTCCTCCTGGCGGAGTTTGATTTCGATCCCCCTGTTCAGGAACGCAAGCTCGCGCAGGCGCGTCGAGAGAATGTCCCAGTTAAACTCCATCGTGGAGAAGATCTGATCATCAGGGAAGAACGTGACTTTCGTCCCCGTGCTTTTGGTCTTGCCGATCGTCTCCAGTTTCGTGACGGGTACGCCGCGTTCGTAGCGCTGATGATGCACTTCGCCGTCACGAAGGACTTCCACTTCGCACCATTCGCTCAGAGCGTTCACGCATGACACGCCGACACCGTGAAGTCCGCCGGATACCTTGTAGGATGTGTGGTCGAACTTGCCGCCGGCGTGGAGCGTGGTCATGACCACCTCGACCGCGGGCTTCTTCTCCGTTGCGTGCATGTCGACGGGGATGCCGCGGCCGTCATCTCTGATGGAGACGGACCCGTCGGCGTTCAGCGCAACCTGAATGTTCTCACAATAGCCCGCGAGCGCTTCGTCGATACTGTTGTCTACTACTTCGTAGACGCAGTGATGAAGCCCGCGAGAACCGGTATCCCCGATGTACATGGCCGGACGCTTGCGAACAGCCGCAATGCCTTCAAGAACGGTGATGTTTTTGGCATCATACTTCGCGCCGGAAGCTGCCTTCTTCTCAGCCTTTTCCTGCTTGTCATTCATAGTCATTTCCAACTGTAAATCGCTGCACGAATCCCCTGTTTTCTCGTCGAGAGACTCGTTCCACCCCGGTGATTCCCGCGACCCTCTGAGGGCTCAAAAGCGGCCCCCGGTAAAGGAGATAAGACTATAGCAAAAACAGTTCCCGAATAGCAACGCAGATAGGCGATAAAAAGGAGAAAAAAACGCCGATTTATCGCCCGATTTGTCAAGAAATACTGTGTTTTGTCCGGAGGGGTAAAATCCGCGCCTAACGGGGCCGAATCCGGAGTGCCGGAACTCAGATCATACCGCCGACGCCGATGCGGAAATAGACCGTGTCATCGACATCAAAATCGCCATTCAAACCCTCAAATTCGATCGAGCGGTCCATGATCCTGCCGAACTGGCACATCACCCGGGTGCTTTCATCGACCGACCACTCGGCTTCGATATACAGGCGATCCTGATCAATCATGATCCTGTCCCGATCGTCGCTCTTGTCCAGTTGATACTCACTGGTCTTATCGATCGTGAGGCCGAGGCTGACGCTCCAGTCCGTCGACGGCTGAAAGGTGATCCGGGAAGCAGGATAGAAAAGGTCAAGAACCCACTCTTCGCCCGGGATCCACCGAAGACCTATAAGCGGATCGAGTTGCTGATCGAAGTCAGGATATACGGCTACGCCGGCAAGACCTGACAGATTTGGCTGAAATGCATAGATAGCCTCAAGGCTGAACGGAAAGAAGAAGCTGTCGGAGGACAGTCCCTCGGCCTCTGCGTAGAGACCCGGCTTGAAACCCGCGCGCAGAGACGTCGTGTCGTCCACTCTCGTCACCCAGTCAGCATCGAGATTCAGTGCAAGCAGATCATCAGGAAGGCCGATGCCGCCATCGTCCATGAAGTGGGCCAGATCAAGATCCGCCCTGATATCGACAACGCCTGAACTTGTGCGAAAGAACGCCAGTCCTCCGGAAGCGCCGAATTCCGCCATGCTGAAATCCTCCGCCCCAGGCGCATCGATGTCCGTTTCCGTAAGGAGTGCGCCGTAAATCAGCCAGGCGGGATCGTTGATTCGGTCCAGGATGCAGCAATAGCCGGGCTGCTGTGCCTTTATCCGCGGGCATAGAATTGTAAGTGCCAGAAGTGCGGCCAACAGCAGAATGCGAGTTTTCATAACGGGTCTCCTCCTCGCGCCTATCGTGCGCTGGGCTTGATTATATGAGGCGTCAGTAGAATATCCAAGGCTTTCTGCCGCGAACTCGCGTCGACGCCGACAAGAAACCGCGAGTAGAATTCTCTGTTCTCGGCTGACCCTCCGATCCGCAGGGATTCGCCATCGTTTACAACTACTTCAGTGGCCACCTTCGAGTAACTGACACGGTACGGATTGCCGTCAACAAGGCCCTTCAGCTCGGGCGTCAGTCTGATTCGAATCATGGGGCCATCGCCGAGGACAAGGGGTTCAACGACCAGGTATGACCCGACGTTCTCCCACATGATCCGCTCACTGTAATAGCCGCCGTGATAGCCGTAATCGACCAGCCAGTCGATGTAGGGCACGCGTTCCCCGACCTGCAGAAAACCCTGCCTTCCGCTCATAACCATCAACTGCTGGCCGACATTCTCGGTCAATGTCGTCTTTCTGGATTCGAGTTCCGGCTTCAGAACGAAACTGGAATTCACTTTGCCGTTCCGGACGATGACGCTTCCGCCTCCGGACACGCCCGCTGCGTCCCGCGAAGAAGATGAAGAGCCGAGAAACTGAACGTCGATACGGACATTGACAGGACGAACCGTGAGCTTGTCGACAAGGTCGGCAACCTTCGCATGATCCTGGTCCGTGCCGATGACCATCAGCCGTCCCGTGCGGTCAACGATGACATCAGCCCCATCGCCCAGCATGGCCTCAACCGCCTCTTTCGCGGATTCCGCGTCACCTGTTCCAAGGGAGTAGACTTCGAGCCGGGAAGCGGGATCAGCGCCAGAAGAAGACAGCACGGCAACGAGCGTGACACATGCCGCAAGGTATCCTGATAGCGCCCGTTTCATGGAGCGGAGTATAGCCCGGCGAGGGACGCGCCGCGAGGGATTTGTCATTCGCTGATGCCGACCCTGTAGACGCCGGCAACAGCGGATGCGGCATCTGACAGCGTATATGCATCGTCATTCAGTGCCACGGCCGACGGCCCCGCCCGGTTCGACCACGCACCGGTGGGATCGGACGCCTTCTCGATGGAATACAGGCGTTGTGTGCGGACGGGAAAAACCAGATCAACGTGTGTCGGCTGATCGCCACGCTTTATCCCTATGCGGAAAACGCTGCCGGAACTGGTTGCCGAAGTGCCGGAAATCATCTCGAGGTAATTCGGTCCATGGTCGCCGTCGTAATCGCCTTGGGGACTGTAGACGACCGCCCCGCTGTTGGTCTGGAAGTCGGGAATTCCGCCGAAGACCAGCTGCTGCCATTTCCAGTAGTGGCTGACTTCATCAGATCCCGTATCGACGATGCCGCCCATGACGCGCGACTGGCCATCCATGTCCTTCACGGTCGAGGAGAAAGCCAGCGAGGGATTCCCGGCGTCCACGGCCGGAGAGGTGTTGGCAATGTGGAAGTTGGTCGCGGCGGCATCGACGAACTGAGGATCGGTCCATTTCGAGTGAGCGTCCTGGCCGGTCCCGGAGCGATAGGTCTGGAATCCGTTATGCTCGGTACCGTTCCAGACGAACGTCGCGTCATTGGAGTCGCCGGAAGCTGAGAAGTACAGATTGTAGTCGAGGCTGTTGTTCGAGTTGCCTTCCCAGGAAACAACGATCCAATCCTGTGGCCCGCAGAAGAAGATGTTGTTCTCAACGATGTTGTTCGAGGCGAACTGGATCCACAGTTCGCCGTTCCCGTCCTGTAGCGTATCGTTCTTATAACAAACGTTATTCTCGAAGCGGCAGCCGCGGACCCGGCCAACCGCCTGTTCAAAGCCGCCGAACACGATGCCCACCTTGTCGTTGTTGAATACCCGGTTCGATCGGACGACGATGCCCGTCGAGTCGAACCCGCTGTTCTCGGCGCCGATCTCGATCCCCAGATCACACTCATGGACCATGTTGTCCTCAATCAGTATGTTCTGCGCGCCATCCACGTATATGCCTCCCGCGTAGCCGCCGCCATACGCGGACCGGGCTTTGTAGACATGATTTCCGCGGCACACGCCGTTTCTGCAGATTCCATACGGGCTGATATCGGTTTCACCGCCTATGAAATCGATGCCTATATTGTTCACGTCGTGAACCAGGTTCCCAGACACTTCGAAACCGTTGATGTTTCCGTTCAGAACGATGGCCTCGCTGGTCGCGGGGTCGCAATGGTGTACGTGATTGCCCTGA
Organism: Verrucomicrobiota bacterium; assembly: GCA_018814445.1. Classification (GTDB taxonomy): domain Bacteria; phylum Verrucomicrobiota; class Kiritimatiellia; order JAHIZV01; family JAHIZV01; genus JAHIZV01. The sequence goes on from JAHIZV010000004.1 coordinate 37,382, forward strand.
ACGAGAATATCTGACGCCGGGGTGCTGTTCGTCCCGTACAAGGTAATGCCCATCGCGTTGGATCCTCTCATCTCGTGGATCTCGTTGGAAACGATCTGAATGTGCTGGCAGGCGCCGAGAAGCCGTATGCCCGAGCCGTCGGTAACGCCGGAGTTGTTGCGGATCTCAAATCCCTCGATTCTGATGTAGTCGTGTTCCTGGATTACAACCATGCTCTGCCCGGCGACCCCGGTGCCGTCGAGTACGGGATGCTCGCCGTCATACGCCCGCAGGGAAACGTATCCGCCTCCGGCCGATCCGCCGGAGGAAAACACGACTTTCTCATAGTAGACGCCATCGCGGACACGCACCGTATCGCCCGGCGCAGCCTGATCGATAGCCTGCTGAATACTCGTGAAATCACCGCCCGAAGGAGCAACGATCGCGTCGGCCCCGATGCATCGGCCGGCCTGCAGGAAAAGAATGCCTGCGGATGCCGCAAGGACCGTGCCGGCGCTGAGTTTGAAGGTCTGCATGGGCCGAGGATACCGGCAAAATGGTCGCTTGTGAACCCTTCGCTTGCAATCAATCTTCCGGGGGGTAGACTGCGTGGATTCTGCCGCCGGGAGCCGGCGGCTCTGCGACGGCAAACACGCGAACAGAGACGGGCAATCATGACGCTTAGCGGACAAAACGAATTCCTGGGGCGGCACATCGGGCCGCGGGGAAATGATGTTGAAGAGATGCTTCAGGTAGTCGGAGTGTCTTCGCTGGACCAACTGATCGAGGAGACAGTTCCTCGATCCATCCGGCGACCGGACGGTCTTCAACTGCCCGCCGCCGAGAGCGAGAGCGGCTATCTCAAGCGTCTCAAATCGATCGCCGCGAAAAACAGGATTCTCCGCTCGTACATAGGCCTCGGCTACTACGGAACGTTGACGCCCAGCGTGATCCTGCGGACCATCTTTGAGAACCCGAGCTGGTACACCCCTTACACGCCGTATCAGGCCGAGATCGCTCAGGGCCGTCTCGAAGCACTCCTCAACTTCCAGACCGTTGTCGAGGATCTGACGGGTATGCCGGTAGCCAACGCATCACTTCTGGACGAGGCCACGGCCGCCGCCGAGGCCATGACGATGCTGCACAGGGCCCAGGCGCGGGCAAAGAAGTCAGCGAACGTCTTCCTCGTCTCGGATAAGTGCTTTGCGCAGACCCTTGCGGTCTTGAGATCGCGCGCGGAACCACTGGGAATCGAATTGCGGTCTGCCGCTCCGGACGAGTGGACTTTCGCTGAAGATGTCTTCGGAGCGCTCATCCAGATGCCCGATGATGACGGCCGGGTCTTCGACATGAGTGAACTGATTTCGCGCGCTCACGAAGCCCATGTTCTGATCGCCGTCGCGACAGACCTCCTTGCGCTGACGCTGATCAAGCCGCCGGGGGAGATGGGCGCGGATGCCGTTGTCGGCAACTCACAGAGATTCGGAGTGCCGATGGGCTTCGGTGGGCCTCACGCGGCGTTTTTCGCCGCCAGGGAAGAACATGTGCGACAGATCCCGGGAAGAATCATCGGCGTCTCGGTGGACGCTCACGGCAATACAGCCTATCGCATGGCCTTGCAGACCCGCGAACAGCATATCCGTCGTGAGAAGGCGACATCCAATATCTGCACTGCTCAGGCTTTGCTCGCGACGATGGCTGGAATGTACGCGGTTTATCATGGACCTGAAGGTCTGAAAGAGATCGCTCGGCGTGTTCATAATCAGACTGCGACACTCGCCGGCGCCTTGAAAGAACTTGGATTCGAACAGGTGAATCACGGATTCTTCGACACCCTTAAAATCGCGGCGAGTCCGGAAGAGTCCGCTGCGGTCAGGAAAGCCGCTCTTGAGGCGGGGATCAACTTCAGATATTTCGACGATGGATACATCGGCATTTCACTTGATGAAACCGTGACGGATGGAGACGTCGGCGATATTGCGCAGGTATTTGCATCTGTCGCCGGTCGTAGCGATTTCAGATTTAATCCCGATGGACTGGTGGGCAACGCGCACTACTCTGAAGAGCTTGAGCGTTCGTCCGCTTTTCTGGCGCACCCCGTATTCCACGCGCACCGGTCCGAGCTTGAGATGATGCGTTACATCAAGAAGCTTGAGCGTAAGGACGTCGGCCTGGACACTTCAATGATCCCGCTTGGCTCGTGCACGATGAAACTTACGGCGGCGACGGAAATGATTCCGGTATCCTGGCCTGAGTTCGGGGCGATTCATCCGTTCGCCCCCGCGGATCAGGTTCAAGGCTACCAGCAGGTCTTTGATGAGTTGAATCGGGCGCTGTGCGAAATCACCGGTTTTGCGGGCGTATCCCTCCAGCCTAATTCCGGCGCCCAGGGAGAGTTCGCGGGACTCATGGTAATCCGCGCCTACCATCAGCATCGCGGCGAGGGACACAGGAACACCGTCCTGATTCCATCCTCGGCCCACGGAACCAATCCCGCGAGCGCCGTGATGGCCGGCATGAAAGTGGTGGTCGTGGCCTGTGATGACGACGGGAATGTCGACGTTGCGGACTTGAGAAGCAAAGCCGGTCAACACGCTGAAAATCTGTCGGCCCTGATGATCACCTATCCCTCGACGCACGGCGTGTTTGAGGAGGCAATACGCGAGATCTGCGAAATCATCCACGCGAAGGGCGGACAGGTTTACATGGACGGCGCGAATCTCAACGCGCAGGTTGGATTAACAAGCCCGGCCCTGATTGGAGCCGATGTCTGCCACATGAATCTTCACAAGACTTTTGCGATACCGCACGGGGGTGGGGGGCCGGGAATGGGGCCTATCGCGGTCGCCGAACACCTCGTTGAATTCTTGCCGGGGCATCCGCTGGCTGACGTGGGCGGAGAACATGCGATGCCCGCCGTGTCCGCGGCTCCGCGGGGGAGCGCGAGTGTGACACTCATCTCGCACGCGTATATCTGCATGCTCGGAGCTGACGGCCTTAGAGAGGCAACGAGGTATGCCATTCTGAACGCAAATTACTTGCGCGCGCGGTTGTCCGAACACTACGGCGTGTTGTATGCGAATGACAAAGGGCGTGTTGCCCACGAAGCTATTTTCGATCTCCGCGAGTTCAAGACATCCGGCGTCACGGAAGAGGATGTGGCCAAGCGGCTGATGGACTACGGCTTTCACGCGCCGACCGTGTCGTGGCCCGTGGTGGGAACGATGATGATTGAGCCGACCGAGAGTGAGCCGAAACAGGAACTCGACCGATTCTGCGAAGCGCTGGTAGCCATTCGCGCAGAGATACAGGAGATCGTCGACGGCAAAGCTGATCCAGTGGACAACGTGCTGAAGAATGCACCGCACACCCAGTTTTCGGTAGCGTCGGACGAATGGAAGCATCCCTACAGTCGCCAGAAAGCCGCTTATCCGCTGTCCTTTGTCAGAGAATCCAAGTTCTGGCCCAGCATAGGCCGGGTAGACAACCCCCACGGCGACCGCAACCTCTTCTGCTCCTGCCCCCCCCATCCCGGGGATCCCGGGGTCAGACACTGAATAATTGAATATTCAATTATTCAGTGTCTGACCCTGCTGATATCAGAAGAACTTCGGGAATCCTCTTCACCGTTGCTCCGCCTTGCTTCGGGACGTTCGCCGCAGCGCCCTGAGATTCAACGGCCATGCGAGCAGGGAGCCGATAGTCAGGAGGGCGATGAGAGCATAGAAAGCGGGAAGTCCAATGCGAATTCGTGTCGATCCTTCACTCAAGAGCAGATTGCTTCCTGCCAGATCGAGAGCCCAGAAGGTGAGGGGCACGAAGAGAAACCAGGTGAGCGCGAGAATCTGCAGGCACCAGTGCCGTGAGAACCTTTTCTCACCTGTCAAACGTACCTCAAGAAGAAGAAGCAATCCGAATACGACACCGAGCATGAGACATGGAAAAGGATTCGATGCCAGCAACACAAAGAATGAGTACGTCTTCTGGAGTGCGATCATGCAGACATTCTATAGCACAGATCGCCGGAAGGAAAAACTCCCAGGGCTTGGAAAAAAGGCGGCGAAAACTTCCAAGGTTCGGAAGTTTCTCAATTCGCATATTTCACAGAGCAGCCGTAGGGCTGTGTTGTGTGATTGACTATCGGCTGTCCCATGAGCGCAGCGTCCAATGCCTGGGCAACGAAGTTGTCGGCCTTCGGAATGTCATCCGTGTCGGTTGACCGGATGCTGTCGATCGCGCCCTGGTAGATCAGTTTTCCTTGCGGGTCGATGATGAAGATATGGGGCGTGGTTTTCGCGCCGTAGAGATTCCCGACTTCACCGCTCTCATCGATCAGGACAGCCGTCGGCGAGGCGCCCTTCTGCTCTATCAAAGCATTCCACTCATCGGGTGAGTAGTGGCCCTGTTTCCCGGGCGCGGAAGAGCAGATCGACAGCCAGACGACTTCATCTTTGGATGTGTACTTCTTTTGAAGGGACTGCATGTTCCCGCTGGAGTAGTGCTTCACCACGAACGGGCATCCATGATTGATCCATTCCAGTACGACGAACTTCCCTTCAAAGTCGGAAAGGCTATGTGTGTTTCCATGTGTATCGGTCAACGTGAAGCCCGGCGCGGTTCCGCCGGTGACAAGTTCACCGCAGGCGGTGAGACAAACTGTTGAGATCAGGGCTGTGACTACCAGGTTTCGCATCAGGACTCCTCCGGCTGTTTTTCGTTCTTGGGAACATACGTCAGAAAGGTCGTTTTTCAAGCGACGAACGCGATTCAGACGATCTACAAATCGGCAAAGGCGTTCAGGACAATCTGCGGCGTGATGATTTCAGGAAGAAGGACCGGATCAGAATCGGTGCCCGCGGCATACAGTACATAGAGCGGCACGCTGTTGCGGCCGTATGATGCCAGCGCCTTGGTCACCGTCTCGTCGCGCTGAGTCCAGTCGGCTTTGAGCGCGGCGACGTTGAGGTCTTCAAACTTCTTCTGGACTTCCCGGGATGAGAAGGCGACCCGCTCGTTGACCTGGCAGCTCAGACACCAGGCCGCAGTGAAATCGATAAACACAGGACGATTCTCGGCCCGCACTTCCGCGAATCGTTCGGGGGTGTATTTCTCCCATCGAATGCCCTCGCCTTCCACTTCAAGTCCTGCCGCGGCCGGGCGCGCGTTACGGGCGGCGAGCACAGCGAAAGAAGCACCCAGGAGAATGAGGGCCAAACCGAAGACATATCCCGCGGTCCGGACTTTCTTCATACGATGGATTGCGCCCCATCGCCCCAGTATCCACGCGCCGACTGCTATCATCAGCAGTCCGCCGAGGACCGCGATCAGCGCGCCGGCTCCAGTCTGCAGGCCCAAGACCCAGAGCAGCCAGATCACGGTGGCCATCAGAATGAACCCCATCACCTGCTTCAGAGTTTCCATCCATGGGCCGGGTTTCGGGAGGAAGCGGAGATAGCGCGGATGGCTCGTCAGGATCACGTAAGGCAGGGCCATGCCCGCGCCGAGAGCCGTGAAGACAAGCATCGACATCCATGCGGGCTGGGTCAGCGCAAAGCCCAGCGCGGCGCCCATGAAAGGCGCGGTGCAGGGCGTTGCAACGACGGTCGCAAGGATGCCGCTGAAGAACGATCCAGCGGCATCGGTCCGGGCGCTGACGCCGGATCCGACCGACGTAAGCGACAGTCCGATCTCGAAAATGCCGAACAGGCTCAGGCCGAGAGCAAAGAGAACAGACGCCAGGATGGTCAGAATGGCGGGGGACTGCAGTTGAAAACCCCAGCCGATATGTTCGCCGCCGGCCCTTAGAAGAAGAAGTGTGCCCGCGAGAACCCAGAATGACACCAGCACTCCCATCGCAAAAATCCAGCCGTGCTTGCGCGCATGATCCGCCTCCGAGCCGGACTGGTTGACAAGCCCGAGAATCTTGATGGACAGAACGGGAAAAACGCATGGCATGAGATTCAGGATCATTCCTCCGAGGAAGGCGAACGCGATCGCGAGAAAGGGGTTGATGTCTTCGCCCCCGCCATCCTGGGCGGATGTGCCGGCCGGCGCGGAGAGCCCTTGCCTGATCGGCGCGTCGATTTCGAGGGCGAGTTGACCGGGGGAAAGCGACGAATCCATAACAAGGACTCCAGTGAGTCGCTCCGGCAGTTCAGAGGCCTGGGCGGATCGCTTTACGCGCAGCAGATATCCTTCGTCGATGCGCGCCCACTCTTGCGGTGCGGCGTTTACGATGAGTCCCTCCTCAAACGGGAAGAAGGCAGCTGCTTCCATATCCGTGCCGCCGAGTTGTTCTGTTTTCGCATATATAAGGAATGCTGTTTCATCGGCGGCCGCTTCAATGGACCATGACGGAGATTTCACGGGCAGCGAGGCGCGAGCTTCCGCGAGCTTCTGTGCCCACTTCCTGTCCGGTTCGGGCCGGGAGGAAGAAACTGGAAGCGTCAGTTCAAGTTTCACTTTTGCGGGGAGGCAGATCTCTTTGCACTCAAGCCATTTTACCGCGGCCCTGAGCGTTACCGAGTCATTGACGATCGAAGCCGTCGCGGTGATCTCGGTCAACAGGAACACTTCATCTTCGTAGCCGAAATTCACGAGCGGATCGAGCGCGATACGTTCAGGCGGAGGCCATCTGATCTCCGAGGCTTCGAATCCCGCAGGCAGATCCCAGTCGATGGAAGTGGCCAGTCCTGCGTCGCCCGGATTCTTCCAGTACGTGTGCCAGTGCGGATCCATCTTGAGCCGGACGGCGACGAGAAAGGATTCGCCGGGCTGGACGGATGTCACGGCGGAGACAAGTTCCGCTTCGACATGCTCTGACTTCACCGGCGCGGAGTATCCGGACTGGACCAGTACGCTGAACGCGAGGAGCAGAATGAATATACGGGATGTGATTTTCATAGACTGCTTAGACAGTACAATGGCGGTTCTGCTTACACAAATTCCTTAAGAATAAAAAAGACCCCGCACGCGGCGGGGCCTTTTCCTCTTTAACAGGTGAGCGGCTATTTCACTTTCTTAACAGCGCGGCCTTTGAAGCGCCCGATCTTCGGCAGTTTTCCGACGATGGGGGCGGCGTAGTCGATGAACGCCTTTGTCACGTCATTGCCTGCCTTGTTGATATATTCTTTCGGCATATGCCGGGTTTCCTTCGCAACGTTCTTAAGCGGGACGCGCTTGAAGAACACCTGGTACTTCCTGCCCGGCTTGCGGCGGATTGCCACGCTTCCGCTCTTGTGTTTCTTAACTGAATAGCGAACGGCCAGCGTTCCGACCGCGCGGGCCTCTTTCGCGTCGTTCTCGGACGCGATGGCCGGGAACGAACGCTGGAGGTAGCCGAACGTATCTGCGCGTACGCGCTTGATATCCGTCTTCGCCTTGATCTCCGATGCGAGCAGGTCGCCGAGAGCGCCCGTGCCGCTCAGCTGCACATTGCCGTGTGAGTCCACTTCCTTGCTGAACTTCGCGGCGATAGCCGTGCCGTCTTTATCGGAGATGCCTTCCGAAACGGCTACGACGCAGCGGCCGTATTTCTTATACGTCTTCTGCACGTCCTTCGCGAACCTGTCCGTGTCGAACGGGCGTTCGGGAAGATAGATCAGGTGCGGGCCATCACCGTCGTGAACGCGCGCGAGCGCAGATGCAGCGGTCAGGAATCCGGCATGCCTTCCCATGATGATGTTGATCTTCACGCCGGGAAGAGCGCGGTTGTCGAGGTTGTCGCCCATGAAGGCCATTGCGACGAATTTCGCGGCGCTGCCGAATCCGGGCGTATGATCGTTCTCGAGAAGATCGTTATCGACCGTCTTGCAGATATGGAAACAGCGAAAGTCGTAGTTCGCCTTCTTCGCTTCCTCGTTGATGATGTGCGTTGTTTCTGCCGAGTCGTTTCCGCCGATGTAGAAGAAGTAGCGGACGTTGTACTTCTGCAGAACGGAGAAGATCGCCTGGCAGTCTTCCGGCGTCGGTTTCTTGCGAACGGAACCAAGCGCGGAGGACGGTGTGTTGGCCACATCTTCCAACGTGCCTTTGCTCTCGCGGCCCAGATTGATGAACTCCTCGTTAAGAATCCCCTGGATGCCGTGCAGTGAACCGTAGATATTCCGGATCTCTTTGTGTTTCTTCGCCTCGATGACGGCGCCGACGAGGCTCTGGTTGATAACCGCGGTGGGTCCGCCGCTCTGTGCGATCAGCATATTTCCAACAAGTGTTTTCTTCGCCATGACTCTCTCCCTGCGCATGAACGCGCTTCGTTCTGTCCTAAAAAAGAGGGGCTCAATTAGCAGGTTCGGGGCGCGGATGCAAGTTCGGAAGCGTGAAGCATGGGGCGTGGGAGAATGGGAGAGAAGGGAACTCTCAACTATCAACAAACAACTCGAAACTCCCAATTGCGGAAGGTCAGAACGCAGATAAGCTTTATTCGAAATCCGAAACCCGAGCGGACGCGCAATGCGGCAAACCCGAAGTTTGAACTGTGACAGCCGCCGCAGAAACAGTATTCATCTTCTCATGAATGAAGCTTCCGGCAGTTTTGGCGGCAACATCACGTTATGGTGCGCGGCTCTGGCGTGGTGCGTTGCCCAGACCCTCAAGATGGTGAATCACTTTATCACCGCGCGGAAAGTCGATTTCTGGGTTCTGGTCAGTCTGGGCGGGATGCCGAGTGCGCACTCTGCTATGGTGTCTGCTCTGGCTGCATCCGTGGGTCTCAGGGCAGGATTTGATTCGCCGCTCTTCGCCGCCACGGCCGTGTTCGCGCTCGTGGTGATGTTCGATGCTCAAAGCGTGCGTAGAGCCGCCGGCAAGCAGGCGCGGCTTCTCAACCAGATGGTTGAAGAACTTCTCAAAGAACACCATCTTTCCGAGCACAAACTGGTCGAACTTCTCGGGCACACACCGCTCGAAGTCTTTTTCGGGTGCCTCCTCGGAATCTTCATGACTCTCTGCCTGCACGGCTACTGGGGTTGAAGAGGCAGAATGCGGGTACCGGATGCAGAAACGGATGTCGCTCCATCCGGCATCGGGTGACTGGCATCAGGTATCAGGCCTCCGCAAAACCGACCGATCTTTTCTTGCTCTGAACCCCCTTGTTTTATTGCCTTTTGGACGCAACCAGCTATTTTCTGTGCACGTTAAACGGGGAAAGTGGCTGCGGGGTCAGGCAGTCGAACAAATCAGCAGGAGAAGTTACGTATGGCAAAGCCCATGACGAAGACGCAGATTGTTGCCGCGATTGCGGAAAAATCTGATATCACGAAGAAGCAGGCAGTGATCGCGCTGGAGACAGTTGTCGCACTCTCTTACAAGGGCGCGAAAGACGGCTTCACGATTCCCGGTCTCGGCAAACTTGTAGTCGTGAATCGCAAGAAGCGCAAAGGCCGCAATCCGGCCACCGGAGAGTCGATCGTGATTCCCGCGAAGAAGGTGCTTAAGTTCCGCATCGCGAAAGCGGCCAAAGACGCGATCGTCCCGGCAAAGAAATAATTTTCAAGCCGATGACTCTGAAAGGCGCGGTCAACTTGACCGCGCCTTTCTCTATGTCAGACTTCGTCAGGCGCAGTTCAAAGTGCGGCCGTGCAAAGCTCTGGAGCGTCGCGCGGAAAACCCGTCCGCGACTCATCTCATCGCAAGGTGACAAACCGGAGCCGTCGTTATATAGTGTTGAGCCCATTCGGAAGCACAGATTCAAATGACTGATGCAAGGATTATAGATCTGCTTGGAGACAGGAGTCGTCAGCCGCTTCTTTCTTTTGAATTCTTTCCGCCGAAGGACGACGAAGGTGTCGAACAGCTGAAAGAGGTCGCTCATCAGTTGAAGGCGGCGAGGCCTGATTTCGTCACCGTCACATACGGTGCGGGCGGCTCTACTCGCGAGCGGACGTTTGAGGTCTGCGCTATTTTGCGAGACATGGGATTCGGACCGGTGATGCCGCATCTCACCTGCATCGCTTCAACCAGAAGTGATCTCGAACGTATCTCCGACACGATTTACGCTGAAGGATATCGAAACGTGATGACGCTTCGCGGCGACCCGCCAAAAGGACGGCGCGTGTTTGAAGCCGCCGAGGGCGGTCTTTCCCATGCGTCGGAGTTGGTCCGCCTTCTTAAACAAAGGTATCCGGAGTTGTGCTGTGGAGTGGCCGGATATCCGGAGGTTCATCCGGAAGCCGAATCCGCGGAAAAGGATATACAGTTTCTGAAAGAGAAGGTGGATGCGGGAGGTTCGTTTGTCACGACACAGTTGTTCTACGACAATGCGGACTATTTCCGGTTTGTCGAGGACTGCCGGAAGAAGGGAATCGATGCTCCGATCATTCCGGGGCTTCTTCCCGTATCGTCTCTCAAGCAGGCCCGGCGCATGACGACGATGTGCGGATCCCGCTTCCCCGATCGGCTCTCCCAGGCCCTTGAGAGCGCGGGAGGAGAAGGCGAGGAGGCCGAGGCGGCGGGCATTCAGTGGGCGGTGCAGCAGATAAGAGAGTTGCTCGAACATGACGTTCCGGGCATTCATCTCTACATACTTAACAAGGCGCGCTCGGGACTTGATCCTACACTTCACGAATGTATGAAGCAGAGGAATCTACCTCTGTAACTCCGGGAGAATTACGCGTCAAAAGCTGCGCTTTTCCGCCTGAAATGTGCGGGAAATGACCGCGCCAAAAAAAACCTGTTATCGCTTTACAAGTCATAGGTCGATGGATATAGTCGCCCCCCAAGATAAAGAAAAGAGAGAGAAAAACGAGAAGGAGAGGTCTGGAAAGGGTTATGGATAGCGCAGGAAAAGCAGCTATTAAGGAAGAATACAAGTTGCACGAACGGGATACGGGTTCCGTTGAGGTGCAGGTAGCCCTTCTATCCAGCCGCATCAAGGAATTGACGGAGCATCTCCGTTTTCATCGTAAGGATCACAGCTCTCGCCGTGGCCTTATCATGATGGTGAGTAAACGCCGCCGCTTGCTGGATTATGTTTTCGGCAAGGACCGGGCGCGTTATCAGCGGCTGATTGAGCGGCTTGGTCTGCGTCGCTAGATTCCTTTCTGCGCGTCTGCGCATCCGAAAACATCCTGTATCCAACGTGCATGGGGCACATAGCCAACGTATTCTGTTTACGTATCCTGGCGGACAACAGGGGCCGATCAAACCGCAACTGAAGTAACCCGCGCGGAAGAACCGGCATTCAGACTCTCAGAAAGGTAAGCATGAAGAACACGAAAAAAATCGAAGTAGAAGTAGGCAGTAAGACACTCACATTTGAATCAGGCGCACTGGCACAGCAAGCCGGAGGCGCTGTCACGGTCCAGTTGGGGGAGACGATCGTTTTCTCCGCGGTGACCGCCGCAAAGAAGCCCCGTGAGGGCATGGATTACTTTCCTTTACAGGTCGAATACCGCGAGAAATTCTACGCGGCCGGCCGTTTCCCCGGAGGTTACTTCAAGCGGGAAGCCCGTCCTTCGGAGAAAGAGATTCTGATCTCCCGCGCCACCGACCGTCCCATCCGCCCGTTGTTCCCCAAGGGGTATTTCAACGAGGTCCAGATCATCAACTCGTTGATGAGCGCAGACGGCGAGAATGAGGCGGAAGCATTGAATATCAACGTGGCAAGCGCCGCGCTGACCATTTCGGATATCCCTTTTCAGGGTCCTATCGCCGCTGTGAAAGTCGGCAGAATCGATGGACAGTTCGTCGTGAACCCGACGCATGCTGAAATGGCGAAAAGCGACATCAATCTGCTGTACGTCAGCACCAGCGAGCTTCCTGTCATGATTGAGGGCGACGCGAAAGAAGTCCCCGAAGCAGACATGGTTGCCGCGATGAAGTTCGGCCACGAGTATACGGTCAAGATTATTGACGCTCAGCTCAAACTGCGCGCGGAACTCGGACTTCCGAAGAAGACAGTGGAAGTGCCGGAAGAGGATCACGCGCTTGTCGACAGGATGCGCGATCTGATCGGCGGGGAAATAGCTGAAGCCCTGACGATAAGCGGCAAGCAGGAACGCCATGACAAGGTCAACGAGCTTAAGGAGAAGGCGAAAGCCGCTCTTCTCGAAGCAGATCCTGAGATGGCGGAGAACGATTTCTTCCACGCGTTCGACGATCTGGAGATCGAAGTGGTGCGGAACAATATTCTTGATAAGGGCGTGCGCATTGACGGACGGGGTTTTGACGAACTTCGCTCGCTCGATGCGGAAGTGGGTCTGTTCCCGCGGACGCACGGATCGGCTGTATTCAGCCGCGGTGAAACTCAGGCGCTGGCCACGATCACTCTGGGAACCATATCGGATGCGCAGTCGATGGACGCCGTAAGCGGCGGCGCCGACGAGAAACGGTTCATGCTGCACTACAACTTCCCCCCGTATTCAGTCGGTGAAACCGGGCGTATCGGTTTCACGGGACGCCGGGAAATCGGTCACGGAAATCTCGCCGAGCGCTCGCTTGCGCCGGTGCTTCCTGATGAGTATCCCTACACGGTCCGTATCGTATCCGAAATCATGGGCTCGAACGGTTCCAGCTCGATGGCAAGTATCTGCGTCGGCACACTCGCGCTTATGGATGCCGGAGTGAAGATCAAGAAGCCTGTGGCGGGAATCTCGATCGGCCTGGTGACTGGTGGCGACAAGGCCGTGCTGATCACGGATATTCTCGGAGCGGAAGACCATTGCGGCGATATGGACTTCAAAGTCGCAGGAACGCGTGACGGTGTCACGGGCTTCCAGGTGGACCTGAAGCTGACGGGACTCCGTTGGGATCTGGTAGAGGGCGCGTTCGAGAAGTCCCGTGTTGCTCGCGGCAAAATCCTGGACTTCATGGCGACCGTGCTGGCTGATGCCCGCGAAGAGTTGTCCAGGCATGCACCGCGAATCGAAACGCTCAAGATCAATCCGGACAAGATAGGCGCGCTGATTGGGCCGGGCGGCAAGAACATCCGCCGCATCACGGACACACACAACGTTCAGATCGATATCGAAGATGACGGGACGGTAAATATCTTCAGTACCGATGGCGAGTCCATGGCCGCGGCCGTCGCCGAGGTGGCGATGATTTCCGCCGAGGCTGAAGAAGGCAAGATTTACAACGGCCGCGTGACGGGAGTGAAGGATTTCGGCGCTTTTGTTGAGATCCTGCCGGGTAAAGAAGGTCTCGTCCACATCAGCGAACTTGCGGACTTCAGAGTAAAAACGGTTGAAGACATCTGCAAGGTCGGCGACCAGATGTGGGTCAAGTGTCTGAGTGTCGAAGACAACGGCAAGATCCGGTTAAGCCGCAGAGCTGCGCTCGCTGAAAAAGATGCGGAATCCCAGGAGTAGATCCGGTCTGCGGCACAGCGTCGGACATGGGTTCTTCACCTTCCATCAGGATCACGAAGCAGCTTAGACAGCGGCAGTCGCGGATACTCGAGCTTCTGAGCGCGGAGTATCCCGATGCCGGTTGTGAACTCGATTTCACGACGGTTCTTGAATTGACGGTCGCGACGATTCTCTCTGCCCAGTGCACAGACAAGCGGGTCAACATGGTGACGCCCTCCCTTTTCCGGAAGTACAGGTCCGCGTCCGACTGGGCGGTTGTACCACAGGACGTGTTAGAGAAGGAAATCCGGTCCACCGGCTTCTTCAGAAACAAAGCCCGCAACATCCGGGCGTTGGCCGCGAGGCTCGATAAGGACTTTGGAGGGCAGGTCCCGGATGATCTGGACACGCTGGTGAAGTTGCCGGGAATAGGCCGGAAGACGGCGAATCTCATTCTGGCCGTCGGCTATGGCAGACCGGGCATAGTTGTCGACACCCATTTTAAACGGGTTTCCACCCGCCTTGGTTTCACAAATCACTCGAATCCCGATAGAATCGAGTTCGACCTCAAGACATTGGTCCCGGAAGAAGAGTGGAGTCAGTGGTCGCACTGCATGGTCTTTCACGGTCGCAGGTGTTGCTCCGCACGGAAACCGGACTGCGGTAGATGCCCCGTTGCGACGCTTTGTCCGTCGTGCGTTGCAAAGAGTTGAACGTGTGTCTGTAGTGGCGGATTGCTAACAGGCGGGAAAGCGTATAATGTGTAATCTGCCTCTTTGCTTGAAGATAGAAAGCGCTGTTGAGCCCGGAGGAGGGATCTCATGCGAATGAAACGAATAGTTTGGGCTTTGATTCTTATCACCGGCTGGGCGATGCAGTGGGCGCCGGCGGCAAGTTCCGCTGACCGCGAGCGCTACGTTGAGGTGGAGGCGGAAGACGTTCTCAGAAGCCCGCAGAGCTTCTGGTTGATCGGGATCGTCTTCAGCGACACGCTGTTATCCCCACCGTCGGACCGACTGACGAAGATCAACGACTCGCGCTACGCCGAATTTTCCACAAAGATTATCGGTAAGTGCTACGCAAGCACGGAACTCCTTCCCGATCTTAAGGACGCCGAACCAGGGCAGGAATTTATCTTTACGGGAACCGTCATCTCGACGCCCGGCTCTTTCTTCGGGGGAAAAGCCGGCTACGAGGTAGTTGTCAGCAAGGCGGTTCCCTCGATTGCCGCCTCCGATGAGAAGGCCGCGGATATTTTCGCGGGTCTGACCGATGATACGGTTGTGCCGGAAGGTCAGCCTCTTGAGGAGATGCTATCGATCCTTACCCGGACCAAGGCGAATCTGGTCGGCTACGTTCTGGAGAACGACCTCGATCTCACCGAAGTATTTGAATCTGAATCAAAGCACTCGACCGAAATTCGCGACATCATCAGGCAGATCGTCCGCTCCGAGGAAAATGAGCGCAAGACGACCAGTTCCGAAATCCTCACGCGCTTTATCTATGCGCTCATAAAGCAGGACGCACTCGGGAGCGAGAGCGAAGAGTCCGAGATGGGAGAGCCGGCCGTCGAAGCGACAGAGGAACCTGACGCGAAGCCGTTGTCCAAACGCGAACTCAAGCGCTTGGCGAAGGAACGGAAAAAGGCCGAAGAAGAAGCCGACAAAGCCCGCATAGTCGCTGAGAAGAAGCTTGCGGCCAAACGCGCGGAAGCTGAGAAGCAGCGGGAAAAAGATGAGGCGATGAGGCAGAAAAAAGAGGAACGAGCCTCTGATGCGAAGGTCGGACAGTCGGGGAAGAGGCGGTTCTTCGGACTTCTCGGGCCGAAGAAGACAGCCGAGCAAATAGCTGAAGAGCAAAGACTTGAACAAGAGAAGCGTGCGGACGAAGCTGCAGAGCGTGAAGCCGCCGAAGCTCAGAAGTTGCGGGAGAAGGAAGAGACGCGCCGGGCAAAAGAGGACGCAAAGAGGAAGAAACAGCAGGAGAAATCCCGGAAGAAAGCGGCAACGGAACAGGAAGAACCCGCAGATAACGGTGACATTTACGCCCCCATCGGGCGGTAGAACCGATGTCCAGAAGTTGCTTGAACGCGCGCGATCCAGCCCTATAGTCTTCCCCGTCTGATTCTGCGGAGTGCAGCAGTCTCCTCTTCAACATGACAGATCTATTATTGGGCCAGCTTAGCTCAGTTGGTAGAGCAGCTGATTTGTAATCAGCAGGTCGTCGGTTCGAGCCCGACAGCTGGCTCCAGTTTTTTCCTAAGAAAACTGGGCAAAAAGCCCTTATTTATGCGCCTTTTCTGCCTTTCCTCTGTTCCCTTCCGTTCTCAACTATACCCATGTTTTCCTAGGGGTGTTCCCCGACTTAGACAACCATAAGCAACCACTTGGCCTCTATGACGCCGAATCTGGCAGACCACACAAGGAGTTATGTCGGGCGGTGTTCAGCGTTTCTGGGGTGTTAGAAAGCGCAAAGAAGTGCTTCTGGCGTTTTGAATGCGGCGTGTGTCGGCAATATACCCCACCCCCGCGCCCCCTCGTTGTATATCTATATACCCATAGATCAAACTTGGAGCTCACTCCGCCGACTATTCTTTGTGCTGTTCAGCAGAGACGCCCTCTGCATCTAGGTGGCCGCGGGACTTCTTAGTTATCCAGACGAATCCGTAGAAAAGCAGTAGAGCATATGAGGTCATTATGATGGCTGGGGATAGTGGGCCGAAGTAGGGCAAGAGCGACACTCTTAGAGAGTTGACGCTCGATAGGAAGAATAACCAACAGGCAGGCCATAGGAGATAAAGGACGATCCTGCGACCCCAGAATACTACCTGCAAACTTTCCTGTTGATCGATGGCCGGGGGGGATTCCTGAGTCAATACCTGGGGTGCGGGCTCCAGTCTTTGAGTGTCGCCTGCTCTCTTCCTTGAATCCGGCGCACCACCACTTGCTGACACATGTTCGTCTCTAGCTGTCACGCGAAGCTTCTTGCCACAACTGGGGCAGAAGTTGCTTTCGGGGGGACATGCACATTCACAAAACGGGCATTCTATCTGAGACATATAGCACCTCCATTCATAGAATCCTACCGCACCACAGGGCCTCTATCACGTTGAATCTAAGGGATCAAACTCTTGACTAAGCCGATACGGAAATCAGCATAACGCCGCCGTCAATATCCCTGCTCGAAAGATCATGCCGCTTAGAATGCCCCTTCCCGCTTCAACGTAAGGCCCAAATCGTGACGAACGGGGGTAGATTCGATGTTGGAGACGTATAAGGTAGATCGTGGCTTCTAGGCCGAATGCGGAAGAGAATTGCAGCGTTGTGGACAGGACGCACCTCTCGTTGACAACAGATAGTGTGGGGACATGACTCTTGCCGTGGGTGTCAGCGAGTACCCCGCCCCCTGCGCCCCCTTCTTCATATACTAGTATCCGTTCGTCACACTGCGAGCGCACTCCGTCAGCCTTGTTCAGCTGCCCTGTTCGCATAGCGATTCACCACCTGTACGATTCGCTCGGCCGAAGGAGTTCAGCAGCGTTGAATAATGGACGGTCAGATGCTAGAAACGAATGAATATAGGGGGATGTGTCTGATGTTCCATAATAGATTCCACTCTAGGGCTGCCGTTGCAGTGCTCGTCTTTGGGGTTGTTCTTCAATGCGTAGATTCAGGAGGCGCGGAAGGGCCGAGGGTAAATCCCAGTGTGATTGCAGGGGACTCAATTTGGGTAGATGCTCTAAAGGCCTTGCGGGTTCAAGCCGGGGGCGACTGTCGTAGTGCGATGAGCAAACTCTATGGAATAGCTCACTACTATCATGCAGATTCAAGCAACTACGATCTACCATCCGCCCTCAAGAACGTACAGCTGCTCATTCGGAAGTATCCGAACAATGCTCAACCGTATATTCTTTACGCTTACATTGCGCATTACTCGACTCTCGCGAATGAAGCAGAGCGTGCGCTCGATCACGCGCGGACCCTCGATCCTTCAAATGCGGATGTGTGGATCGCACTTGCAGATTTCGAGCATGGTCGAGCCGTTGAGAAGTCAACTGAAGAAA
>JAHIZV010000078.1 GCA_018814445.1 Verrucomicrobiota bacterium
CGCGCACCCCACAAACGACATCAAGGAAGACGTACGCCTTTCCGTCGGCACCAACCATATCAACTTTGTGTACTACGGACTGAATCCCGTGATAAGCACGCCAGACGTTCTTTTCCGGGATCCGCACGTGTTCTGGCATGAAGAATCGGGCAAATGGATCATGGTCGTCGCACGCTCCATCGAGCGCATCCTGCGGTTCTACTCGTCTCCCGATCTCAAGACCTGGACGCAACTGAGTGAATTCGGTCCGATCGGCGGCCGCCAGGAGATATGGGAAGTGCCCGGACTCGCGCGCCTTCCTGTCAAGGGATTGGATGTTTCAAAATGGGTTCTCTTCACGGGTCTGGGACCCAACAAAGAGCAGTTCTATGTGGGTGACTTCAATGGAACGAACTTCATCCTGGACGCCACCTCACAGTCCTACTTCTCGGTCGGCAACGGCCTGAACGGAGAAGTCTTCGAGGACTTTGAGGAAGCGAACTGGGCGGCCACCGGCTGGACCGTGAACGGCTCAGGAGGAGCCTTCGGCCCGGGTCCCGATCTCGGAGTGCATGACGCGTCAGGATACATTGGAAACCTTCTGGCCAATTCGGCCTGGAACGATGACTGGCGGGTGGACAGCTACCTGCTCTCCCCTCCTTTTACGATCACGAAGAAGTTCATCAATTTCCTTGTGGGCGGTGGAGACCATCCGGGGCAGACATGCATCAATCTCTTGGTCGACAGCCTCGTGGTCCGCACCACTACCGGCGATGATTCCAATATCTTGAAATGGTCGGGATGGGATGTCAGAACATTGGTCGGACAGACCGCCCAGATTCAGATCGTAGACAGTTACGGCGGATTCTGGGGGCGCATCTATGTGGATCACATTGTCTTCTCGGATACACTGATCGACACCGATCAGGAGCATTCCCGCTGGATCGACTGGGGTTCCGATTTCTACGGTTCACGCATCTTCCAGGATTATGACGACACAAACAGCGCCCCTGTCTGGATGGGCTGGATGGGCAATTGGGCATACGCTACCAATGTTCCGACGCCGTGGCAGGGCGGAGGCGGGCAGACCCTGCCGCGACTCGTGGAACTCGAAGCCTGTCCCGGTGGATACCAGATTGTTCAGACACCGCATCCCAATTTCCAGCGCCTGCGCGGTGCACCGGTCCATGTCGGCCCGCGCAAGGTGGAAGGTGACGAGTACTTCGGGGCATTCCATCCCACCGAGAATACCTATGAACTCGAAGCGGTCTTCAATATTCATGACCCGAACCAGCGCTTCGGCCTTAACGTGTGCTCCGGCAGCGCGTCTACGAACGGCTTCGAGAAAACCGTCATCGGATATGACGTGGCGACGGCGAATATCTTCCTCGACCGGCGCTTCTCGGGCGATGTCAGCTTCCATCCTGATTTCGCCACGATTGAGAACGTCCCCTTCCCGGCAGCGGAAGGCTACATCAAGTTTCACGTCTTCGTGGACAAGTCCGCAATTGAGGTCTTCGTGAATGACGGTAAGCGGGTGCTGACTTCAGTCATCTTCCCTCATCCCGACAATCGAGCCATCGAGCTTTTCTCGGACAACGGACCGACCACGCTCCGCAGGTTCACCGCCTGGCCGATGGGAGCCGCTCACTGATCTGGATCTCCAACCTTTCTTTACTCCTGCGCGTGCCGGCTCTATAGGTGAAGCGGCATGCACAAGCATAATTACGCAACGGCGACGCGACTCTCAGCACTTCTGATTTTCGTTACTGTGACTCCTGCTGTCCCGGCGGCAGATCTGATTGCGAGATGGACATTCGATGAAACCGCACCCCCATACATTGACTCGGGCAGCGGTGCCATCCAGCTCATGCACGATGCAACGACCACGGAACCGCTGACGGATGTTGGAATCGAAGATCGCGCAGTACGTTTGAATTGGCAGAACCCACCGGGAGTCGCTACCAGACTTTCTGCCGACCATAGCTCCCTGCAAATGGACTCCTTCGGATTCTCCTTCTGGCTCAATCCGGCAGGCGCCAACCCGTTCGATACGCTGCTTGCTAAAGAGACGGCGTTCGACGGCTCGCTTCCCTCATACGAGAGGATGTGCTGGCAAGTTCATCTGCTGCAGGATGAAGGTTCGGTCGCGGCCGTCGAGTTTCTCGTCCGTGGAGATGATAGGACACATACAAATTTCTTCGGCGCTGTTGTTTCATCGCCCGCAGTACCGCTCTACACCGACGCTGCGGAATGGATTCACATCGCGGGTGGGTACGACAGCGCATCAGGCACACTCGTTCTATTCGTCAACGGCGAAAACGCGGAGATCGCTGGCATGCCCGGTGCTTCATGCTCCGGCGGCGCGCCCTTGTCCGTCGGGAGTGCTAGAAACGGGGATGATTTTGTTGCTTTCGCCGCCGGTGCCTTTATCGATGAACTCCAGATTTATGGTGCCCCCCTCTCCAGGGAAGAAGTCGCGCTAATCCTTGATAATCCGCTGGAAGTCCCGAAGGATCCACTGGTCATCCGCCCAACCGTTCAGGAATCGGTCGAGGACTTCCTGCTCCATTTCGACATGACCGCGGAAGCGGAATACATCGTGGAGGCGTCTACCCATCTTCCCCTTTTTGAAACGGTGACTTCATTTGAGAATGATCTCGCTCTTGTGCATGACTCGAACACCCTGGCGGCTTTATCGGGCGCGGGGATGGACGGTAGCGCATTGCTATTGCGTTCAGGAAGTTCCCCGGCCGTCCCGACACGACTGTTCGCCGAACACCCGTCGATTCAATCCGACAGTTTTGGTTTTTCGTTCTGGCTGAAGCCGGATCAACTAGAACCGTGGGCCAACGTGGTCGCGAAGGAAATGGATTTCGACGATTCCGTTCCCGACACAAAGAGGACAGCCTGGCAGCTTCGCCTGCTCAATGATGTAGGCACGGGACACGCGTTCCTGGAGCTGATAGTGCGAGGCGACGACCGGACGCAGGGCGATCATTTCGGCTCCGTCACTTCGACGACGGCTCTGCTCCTGTACACGAACACGGCAGCGTGGACTCATATTGCCGGCGGCTATGATTCCGCTTCCGGGGATGTGCGGCTCTTCGTGAACGGCGCGGAGTCTGTGGCCGCGAACGGGGTACCCGGGGCGCGTCATTCGGATGGCAAACCGCTCTCCGCAGGTACGGCGATGAACGGACCGGATGTTGTGCAGACTGGAATAGACGCGTGGATCGATGACCTACAAATCTACAAAGGACCGCTGAATGCCGCGAACGTTGGTTTCCTCATGAACTGGCCGGGCAGAACGCTCGATAATCCGCCGGACATCGTTGTGCGCTGGCGACTGAACGAACCACATCCTCCCTGCCGCAATTCAGCTCGCGCCGTCATCCCGGGATCAGTGGAGGTTACGCGCGACATGCTGGATGCAGTCTTCGGCACGGCCCCCAGAAACCGTGTCTTCTTTCGTGTTCTCGAGGTGCCTGGTTCCACGGGATTCAATGCATGTGAATAGACGGATGAACAGCCTCAACAGAATTCCGATCGTGACGGCGCTTATTCTGCTGGTTTCAGTGACCGCTGCGTTCTCGTATGATCAGCAGTGGCGTCCGCGCTATCACTACTCCAGGGAGTGCTGCCGCGTCGGCGATCCGTCCGCTTTGATCAGGTACCGGGATACGTACCGCCTGTTCGCCTGGGACACGGCACAGTCCAGCGACCTGGTTCACTGGGACTTCATCGGGTGGCCTCTTCACGGATTACCTCCGGATATCTCAGCTTGGACCGGATCGGTCACCGTCGATCTTGATAACAGCAGCGGTTTCGGGACGCCGGAGAACCCGCCTATGATCGCGATGTACACGGCCCACAATGACGTTACTCTCGAGGAAGACATCGCCATCAGCGTCAGCACGAACTTCACCGACTTCGAAGACTATGCGAACAACCCCGTGATCAACGGCGATGTGTCCGATTTCCGCGACCCCGATGTCATCTGGCACGAAGCGTCCGGAAAGTGGGTCTGCACGATCGCCAGGCCGGCTGAAAGCAAAGTCGCATTCTACTCTTCTACTGATCTCAAGACATGGACGCAGACAGGTCAGTTCGGTCCGTTGGGTGCGATCGGCTATTGGGAAGTACCGGGCCTGGTTGAACTGCCCATCGACGGCAACCCTGATAACACAAAGTGGATCCTGCACATAGGCAGGGGCCCCAGCCAAGTGCAGTATTTCGTCGGCAATTTCGATGGCAGTTCGTTCACGCTGGACCCCGCCAACGAAGCCTATCTGTCAAAGGGCACGGGACTTCATGGAACTCTATTCGAAGATTTCGAAGCAACGAACTGGGCAGACCTCGGCTGGACGACGTCGGGCAGCGCGTTTGGATCCGGTCCAGCGTCCTCCGTGAACGCGGTAGGCTATCTTGGGGATCGATTGGCGGATTCTTCTGTCAGCGGCGACCTGGTGACTGGAAGTACGCTCACATCCCCGCCGTTCACCATCACGCATAACTGCATCAACTTCCTCCTCAGCGGCGGGCGGCATCCGGATTCTACATGCATCAATCTCATCGTCGGCGGAGAAGTCGTCCGAAGTTATACGGGATTCGATACCGACCAGGTGCGTTGG
This sequence comes from Verrucomicrobiota bacterium, assembly GCA_018814445.1. Lineage (GTDB taxonomy): Bacteria > Verrucomicrobiota > Kiritimatiellia > JAHIZV01 > JAHIZV01 > JAHIZV01. The sequence goes on from JAHIZV010000078.1 coordinate 4,614, forward strand.
AGCGGGTGGAATGTCACGGCTCTAAAAGGTTCGGAGGCTCACATCGAAATCGTTGACGATCATGCGGGGCCATGGGGCAGGATTTACGTGGATCAAATCATGTTCTCAGACGTGCTGCGAAACTTCACACGCGAACATGCCAACTGGACGGAATACGGCTGGGACTTCTACGCCGCGCGCGCCATGCGGGACTTTGACGACGCGGAACAATGTCCCGTCTGGCTGGCCTGGCTATGCAACTGGGACTATGCGGATGATGTTCCCGTTTCCTATCTCTCCATCCCGCGCAACCTTCAGCTGGTGTCTTCTCCGGCAGGATATCAGATCGCTCAGCAGCCCATACCACGCCTGAAGCAGCTTCGCGGCTCCCCAGTCACAATGGGGCCCACACGTGTTGAAGGGCTTCTCGACCTCACATCCTTCGAGCCGACTGAGAACGCCTACGAGATTGAAGCCGTGTTCAATCTTCCCCGGAGCAACGAGAACGCACAGAACTTCGGCCTGAACTTGTGTGTCGGGCCAACCAACAAAGTGGTGGTGGGTCTCGAAGCACAGACATCAACACTGTATCTCGACCGCACCCTCTCAGGCGATGTCTCGTTCAGCCCGGCCTTTCCGGGAAGTGTTACTGCGCCGTGTCCCGTGCCCGACGGTGAAGTCCGGTTTCACATCTTCGTGGACCGCTCGTGCATTGAGATATTCATGAATGACGGCACGGTTGTGCAGTCGGCTCTTATTTACCCGGACGCCGCGAATACCGGCATTCAGCTTTTCTCCTTGAATGGGGCGGTTACGCTGCGGAAGCTGACCGCGTGGCCGTTGTCTTCGGCTGTGACGACGCCGTAGGAGCGTTACTCGCCGACCTGCCAGTTCGTGAAGATGTCTTCTGACTTCAGATGATGAATCTTCAGATCCTTCAGAAGGGTCTTGCCGCCTTTGCTGAAGAACTGAACACGATTTCTTCCCGGCTCGGGATAGACCACGCGCGTTGTGGCATACCGTCCGTCATCGATAAAGACCTCCATAACGGAACGGTCCTGAAAGATCCGGAACTTCAGCATTTCGCCCGGAAGCTTGCGCACCGACAGAATCCTGGTGCCCGCAACGGAAATGCCGTCGCGGTCATGATGAATCTCTTCAGAATGCCGCTCGTTCTCCGGGTCACACGAGAGGCGGACACCGAAGCTCGATGCGTCGACCAGCTCGAACGTGCACTCGATCTCCAGCGTATCTCCCTGCAGATCCTGCACCAGCCAATCACCCTCAAGCGTCCGGTCCTCAAAGCTGGTCGTCTTCGTTCGAAGCTGCTCAACCTCTACGCAGGGCTGTTGAAGCAGCTCACCGCGTGGGCCGAGGCTCAGCGTTCTCGGAAGAGACATACACCCCTGCCAGCCCCGGCGCTCTTTGAAGCCGCGCACCCATGCCCATACCACAAGACGGTCGTCGGGGTCATAAAGCGTATTCGTCGCGAAAAGGTCCGGACCGTAATCCAGAAGTCCGAATGTCTCCGGAATGAACTGTGGCTTTTCGAAATCCATCTCGCCGGTCAGATAACGGATGCTGCCGTGCCACGGGGAAAACAGCAGAACCCACTTGTCACCTAAGGGGAAAAGGTTCGGACAGTCGAGCTGTACGACGTCGACCTCCGGATGACGGTAGATGACCCCGAGGTATTTCCAATCAAGCAGTTCCGGATCGCGTGCGCGGTACATGACCACCACCCCGCCCGCGCTCTGGCGACGATTCACATTTCCGCCCATAATCATGTAGACGGAACCGTCATGCCGGAACATGTACGGATCTCGCCAATCGTAAATCTTCTCGCCTCCGTGAAGGCTCTCGGTCATGACCGGATTCGACGGACACCTGGTCCATTCGATCATGTCATCGTCGCTTTCAGCGACCCATTGTTCGGCCGCTTCAAACTCGTCGCCGGGACGCTCAATGCTCGTATAGAAGATAAGCGGCTTGCCCGAATTCGAAATAAAAGAACAACCAGACCAACAGCCGACTTCGCCCTCAGACGGAACCAGCGCAACCGGCAGGTGCTCCCAGTGGATCATGTCCCGGCTGCGGGCGTGTCCCCAATGAAGCTGACCCCATTCATCTGCATAAGGATTGTGCTGATAGAACATGTGGTACCAGCTGTTATGAAAGATTGTCCCCGTGGGATCATTCATCCACTGAGCCGGCGACCGGAAATGGTACGCGGGGCGCAGAGGGTCCTTTTCCGCAAGTTGAGCCGCCGCCATAACGCTGCCCATAGCCCTCGCAGTATCCGTTTCATGCATCGTGGTAACCTTCTTTTGAGCAGAATTCATCGTGCGACTTTACAGTATGCAAACAGATATGCAAAACAAGACTTCCACCGATTTTACATTCGACCGGGCCCGTATCTTCAACGAGAAAAGCCGGGCTATCAAAGAAAGAGAGGCTTTTCTCTGTACTAAAGAGGCGCCGAAGCTTACATTTCACATAACATTTCCTCGAGTCCTGAACGCGAACAAATGCAAACGAGAATGCAAAACGGAAAACGGAACAAGAGCCAGCAGGTCTACGACTTCATTTTTGGCGAGATATCCTCGGGGCGATATCGCCGGGGAGATCAACTGCCGACCGACATCGAGCTGGCCCGGCAATTCAAGACCTCCCGCCCTACCATAGCTCGCGCGCTGAAATCACTGCAGAGCGGAGGAGTCATAGAGAGGATTCCCGGTTCAGGCACCTACGTCCGACGAACAGAACATCTCACGGGCAGGTCATTCGGTCTGCTCATTCCCAAATTGGGTGAAACCGAGATCTTCGAGCCCATCTGCGGCCAGATTGCACGCGAGGCTCAACAGCAAAACCACACGCTTCTCTGGGGCAATATGGCTGAGGCGCATGACCACATCAACGCGACGGCGAGGGCCGAACAGGCCTGTCGCAGCTATATTGATCGCGGAGTAGCGGGCATATTCCTCGCCCTGGAGCTTCCAGCGGATGAAGATGAACTCAGTCGACATATTCTGGACCTCCTCGCGGACACTACGATTCCGTTGGTCCTGCTCGACCGCGATATCGTGCGATATCCGGAGCGAAGTCCGTATGACCTGGTGGGTATCGATAACCGCCGCGCGGGCTATCAGGCCACTGATCATCTCTTGAAACTGGGCTGCCGCCGCGTCGACTTCGTAACGGACAGGAAGCAGGGACCGGCCATCGCCATGCGTATCCAGGGATATCGTGACGCACTTCTCTATCGCGATCTCCCCTTCGATCCTCAATGGATTCACGCAGGCAACGCAGCCGACCCTTCGTTCGCAGGCAGCGTTGTGGCCTCAGGAGCCTCAGCCCTGGTCTGCCAGAACGATCCCACTGCAGCCGCGATCATGAATAGTCTCGACGAGGCCGGGGTTCGCATACCGGCCGACGTTCGCATCGTGAGCATTGACGACGTCAAGTACGCCAGCATGCTTCGCGTTCCTCTCACCACGGTACATCAGCCCTGCCGCGCAATCGGAATGGCGGCATTCCAAACCATGCTCGAGCGGATCGAAAATCCCGATCTACCCCCTCGCGATGTACTGATGAGCACTCATCTGGTCGTACGCAAGTCATGTGGGGCGGCATAGCATAAAGTCGTCAGCAACATCTCCACGGCCCGCGTCATTCATTCAAAACACTTCTCAGCGCCTGAACGCCCGTGGTCGCGTTTGCATGGTGGTGAGTTTGACACGCTACCGGCGGGCGATTCGGCTTTGCGACCCATGTCGTGGGAGCGGAAGAGTATCCGCGGATCAGCGCGAGACCTGACCGTGCTCGACAACAAACGCCCGGACAGCCTGAACATCGTTCGGGAGAGTCGTGCAGCGCGTTTCCGCTTGGAGGAGACCGTCGAGGATCCTGTGGTGCACCTCGGCTCCCGTCGCCTCGGTAATCGCCGCGCTGAATTTGGCGGGATGCGCTGTGGAAAGGCAGATCATCGGTTCATCCGGGTTCAGATGCTGTTCCGCGACATGCACGCCCACTGCGGTATGCGGATCCAGAACGTAGTTGAATTCGTCGTGGTAGCGGCGGATCACCTCAAGAATATCCTCTCGCCTTCCGACACCCGGGATGAAGACCGGATCGACCTCTTCTCCTTCGGCTAACTCGACTGCGAGTTTTCCGGTTTCACGGAACTGCTGCATCATCGCCGAGATCTTCTCCGGGTCCTGCCCCACTCTGCAGTACAGGTATCGCTCAAAGTTGCTGGCGACCTGGATGTCCATCGACGGACTCAGCGTGTGGTAGACCGTACCCAGGCTGTACTCCCCGGTCTCAAAGAAACGCGCGAGAATATCGTTCTCATTCGTAGCAAGAACGAGATGCGAGACGGGAAGCCCCATCCTGAGGGCATACCAGCCTGCAAGGATATCGCCGAAATTTCCCGTGGGAACCGCAAAACGCACTCGTGATGCCCCCGTGACTTTCATGGTCCTGAGCCCGGAATAGAAATAGTACACGATCTGCGCAAGCACCCGCGCCCAGTTCACTGAGTTCACCGCGCCGAGCGAATATTTCCTCTTGAAGTCCAGGTCTTCGAAAATCGACTTCATGATTCGCTGGCAGTCATCGAACGTTCCCTTGATGGCGATGTTGTGCACGTTCTCATCAAGAACCGCCGTCATCTGCCTCTCCTGCACAGGAGCGACCTTGCCGTCCGGATGCATGACGAAGATCTGGATGTGTTCGCGGCCGCGCACGCTGTAGATCGCCGCGCTGCCGGTATCCCCGCTCGTCGCCGCAAGTATATTCAGATGGCGACCCGTTCGCTCGAGAATGTACTCGAACGTGTTCCCGAGGAACTGCAGTGCGACGTCCTTGAACGCGAGGGTCGGCCCGTGAAACAGCTCCATCACATGAACGCCGCCCACGGGAACAGTCGGAACGACTTCGGGGTGACGGAACGCAGAGTAGCTGCGGTCTATGATCTGCTTAAGATCGGCATCCGGTATATCTGAGAACAGCCTGATGACTTCGAACGAAAGATCCGCAAAGGAGAGGCCGGACCATTCCTCCAGCCGGTCGCGCACGTCGGGAATCGAATCAGGAATCAGCAGTCCGCCATCGGGCGCCAGACCGGTCATCACGGCATCCTGAAACCCTGTCGGGTCACCGCCGCCGCGTGTGCTGATGTATCGTATTCCGCTCAAGCTCTCGCCGCCTTCGCTCGGGGCCATGTTCAGCGTTCGGTTCCGGCATCCCGTACACGCCTTACGGCGTTGACAACAAACCGTCCATACCGTTTGCAGTTAAGCCCGTAAGGGCTGTCGGGCTTCTCTATCCGCCCTGCGACTTACGCTTTATTCCGCTCGATAGCCGGCAGATAGGCGTTCCGAACGTAGTCATTAAGCATGCGCGCGGCGCCAAAGCCGGGCGTTACCGTTGCCATGCTTTCTTTCATCACCTTGACCCAGTTCGAAGGGGTGCCGTTATGCCGTCCGTCATAGTAGAGAGGAACGATCGTGTTTTCCAGAAGATCGTAGAAGGAAGCCGAGTCCTCGTAGTCCTGCAGCTCTTCGTTGTCGAACTCGCGGCCGTCACCGATCATCCACCCGTTCTTGCCGTTGTACGCTTCCGGCCACCAGCCGTCCGAGATACTGAAGTTCGGCGCGCCATTCATCGCGGCCTTCATGCCGCTCGTCCCGCTTGCTTCCCGCGGACGGCGCGGCGTATTCAGCCATATCTCGACGCCCTGGACCAAGTGCCGGGCAATTCGCATCTCATAGTCTTCCAGGAAGAAGATGTAGCCCTTCAGATCCGAGTGCACAGCGATGTCCCAGATCATCTTGACCAATTCCTGACCCGGAACGTCCGCCGGATGCGCCTTGCCGGAGAAGATCAACTGAACCGGACGCTCGGAATTCGTGATGATGCGCTTAAGGCGGTTGTAGTCCTGGAAGATCAGGCCGGCGCGCTTGTAGGTCGCGAAACGCCGGGCGAATCCGATCGTCAGTGCGCGGGGATCAAGCATGTGTCCGACTTCGCGCATAGAGTCGGGGCTTCGGCCGTGGCGGGCAAACTGGCGGACCAGCCGGTGCCTGACGAGACGAAACAGCCGCTCTTTCTGATGCATGTGCGCTTCCCACACCTCTTCATCCGGAATGTCGTAGACTTTCTTCCAGTAGTCCACGTTCGTCAGATTCTCGTGCCAGTTCATACCGAGGTGCTCCTCGATCATCGTGCGGATATCGTGTCCGAGCCACGTGGCGATGTGAACACCGTTCGTGACATACTTGACCGGAGCGTCGCCCTGATTCATTTCGGGGAAGAGGTGACCCCACATCTGGTTCGACACCTCTCCGTGGAGCTTGCTGACACCGTTCTGATAACTGCTGAAGCGCATGGCCAGGGCAGTCAGATTGAACGGCTGTCCGCCGCCTTCCGGATAAGAGCGGCCGAGTTCCATGATCTTCTCAATGTCGATGCTCATGTCGGCCGCGCTGTTGACCATGTACTTTTCAACGAGCGAAGCGTCGAACACTTCGTTGCCCGCCGGAACCGGCGTGTGCGTCGTGAAAACCGTGCCCTTCGTGATCGTTGCTTTTGATTCGTCCCACGACATGCCGGCGCGCATATTCTCGCGCATGCGCTCGATGGTAAGGAATGTCGAATGCCCTTCATTCATGTGCCACGCGGCGGGTTCGATACCCAGGGCGCGGAGGGCGCGAACGCCGCCGACACCGAGGACCAGTTCCTGACAAAGACGCATCTCGCGGCCCCGCACGTAGAGCTGTGACGTTATCGGGCGGTCCGCCGGATCGTTCTCAAGTACGTCCGTGTCGAGCAGGTACAGCTTTATGCGGCCGACCGTCAACTGCCAGACCCGCGCATAGACTTCCCTTCCGGGAAAGTCCACCGTCACCACAAGATCCCGCCCCGTGGAATCATGCAGGGGCCGCAAGGGCAGTCGATGGAAGTCGAAGTTGCTGTAGATATGATGCTGTCTTCCGTCAGGATCGATATTCTGATGGAAGTAGCCGCGCCGATAGAGAATACCGACGCCCACAAACGGCAGGCCGAAATCACTTGCCGCTTTCGCGTGATCTCCGGAAAGAACACCTAAACCGCCGCAGTAGATGCCCAGGCTCTCGTGAAGACCGAATTCCGTGCTGAAATATGCGACGGGGCCTCCGGAATAGTCGGGCGAGACACTCTTGAAGGGGGTCTCCGCATGCGGATCCATATAGCGGTCGAAGTCGCGAATAAGGCGGCGATAGTCCGACATGAATGCGCCGCCGTCGTTCAACAGTGTTTCCCAGTAGTGCGGCTCGATGTTGATGAGAAGTTCAACGGGATTTCGGTACATCCCCCAGAGCTGGCTGTCGATGTTCGCGAACAGGCGCCGTGCGCGCGGTGTCCATGACCACCAGAGGTTGTAGGAGAGATCGCGGAGCC
>JAHIZV010000079.1 GCA_018814445.1 Verrucomicrobiota bacterium
AGAGTTCGTGTTGTCCACGGGATCCGTTGAAAGAACCGGAACGTCCGTCCAGTCGGAGAAATCACTGTCGATCGTGATCACCGCGTATTCCGCTGAAGCCGTGATGACCGCCGTGAGAAGGAAGAGTGCCGCGTATGATTTCATGATGTGCCCCGTGCCTTTCTGTTCAGATCGTGTATCATTTCATTGTCACATGCGAGATGGGAGGGTTCCGATGAGAAAGACCAGCAGTGCCTTGTTGAATGTATTCGTTCTTGCCGCAATGTCGGGCATTTCCTCCTTTGGAGGAACCGTGAAAATCGATGGGAAGTTCATGGACTGGAGTTCCGTGCCGGTTCTCGCGACGGACGCGGTTGATGGAGCGAAGCCGTGTGACTGGGTTTCCGTGCGGGCCGTCAAATCCGATGGGCGAATCTACTTCCATTACGAGTGCGCTGTTGACGTCGATTTCTCGGAAGGCGCGGCTTACAACATTTTCATTGATGTCGATTCCAGCCGGAAGACAGGTTACAGGGGCGGAGGCGACGATTTTCCTGTCGGCGCCGACTACCTTCTGCAGGGCGCCACCTTGTTTAAGTACGGTGGGGAGGGCACGGACTGGTACTGGCACGAACCACGTGCGCTTATCCATGAAGTCGCGAACAGGAAGGTTGAGGTCGAAGTGTCCGCGGCCGACCTCGGCGACCCTGCGTCCATTGACTTCTTCCTCTACGCCGATAACGAAGCCGAGGGTGTGGGAGGATCCGGAACCGATGTCTGTCCGGATAAGGCGATCAAGGCTGGAGGGAAGGGGAAGAAGCTCACTCTCAGACTGCGATGATTGAATTCTGAGTCGGGATGTCATTGGCTCACAAGTCCAGTGGGGGAACGATGCGGATGCCGCCCTGGCGCATTGACGTTGTTGCTTCGCATCCCACGGCCACGCTCATGCGCCCCGCCACGGGATGACTGACCGGCTCAACGCCCTGCGTCAGCATTTTCAGGAATGACTTCGCAATGATCGGGTCCGCGCCCCCGTGAGAACCGGCATACTCACCGAGATCGATACGCTCCGGTTCAGGTTCCTTTTCCCAGCAGCGGCTTCCGTATCTCCTGATCAGCAGGAGTTCGTTTCGTTCAACGTTCATCTCGATGCGGCCCTTCGTCCCGATGAGCGTGTAGTTCCGCAGATACTCCGGAGTGAAATGGCACTGGAGATAAGACGCCCTGACCCCGTTGGCGAGTTCCATAATGACCATGGCATTGTCTTCGATATTCACTTCCCGCCGGAAGACGCAAGCCTGACGGGGGTTCTCTCGTGATTGCGCTTCGGGACAAGTGTCTCGTTCATCGCAGGTGACACAGGTCAATTTGTTGTCCTTGTCGTCGCCGAAGTAGTCACGTCCGCCGAACGCGGAGACTCGTACTGCATACGCGTCGGCAAACCAGTGAATCATATCGAAATCATGCGAGGCTTTCTGAAGGAGCAGGCTGTTGATGTTCGCGGAGAGCGCATGCCAGTCATGAAAGTAGAAGTCGCTGCCTGCGCCGATAAAATGCCTTATCCACACGTTCTTCAATTCACCGATCGCGCCGTCATCCACCAGTTGCTTTGCCTTGAGGCAGACCGGCATGTGACGCATGTTGAATCCGATCATCAAGTGAGTTCCTGCATCCCGCCACGCGCGCAGTATGCGGTCACAGCCTTCTGTTGTAATGGCCATGGGCTTCTCGAGGAAGACATGCTTACCTGCTTCCAGTGCCGCGAGCGTCTGTTCTTCATGGAAATTGTCCGGCGAAAAAATGGCGATAGCATCGACGTCGTCGCGTGCGATCACGTCCCGGTAGTCGTCGGTGGTGAAGGCATCTTTGCCGGCCCATGATCGAAAGTGATCAAGGCTTGCCGGGCTTGGGTCGGAGGCCGCAACGACTTCCGTTTCCCGCGAGAGGGGAGTATGCCAGTGTTGAGCGAGTATAGCGCGGCCGCTCGCACCGATGAGTCCGATTCTGACTTTGTCCATATATATGGTCTTCCTCTGTTTGCTGTCTGAAATTGTTAAATGGACGCGGGCTCAATGAGCCAGGACGTTGCGCAGAACAGAGAAGTGTTTTCTCCGTCCCATCACGAATCCGAGGCCGATACCGAACAGCATGATGGTTGACGGTTCCGGCACTGCGCCCTCCGGCCCGCCGCCGCCACCCGTCGCGGTGTATTCAAAATACGTCCCGCTTGCTTCTCCGGCACTCGCGTTGTTGTGATAGAAGTCCGTCGAGCTTGAGTCGGCCCAGGCAAACCAGTTGAAGGCGTTCGGACTGCCCACGGACGCGCGCGTGATCTCGAGTTCGTAGTCCCAGATATTGTTGTCGCTGGCATTAATCGAAGAAACAAAAGTCCAAGAGTAATCTTCGCCTGTTCCGCTGTACTGGTAAAGAGAAGCTCCGGAGAGAAGATATTCAGCCCCGATACCATAGGCCCCTCCTGTTCCTATCCAGCCTGAGGAACGGCTCTGATCTGTGTCCAGCACCAGGTTGAAATTGCCGACGAGGGCTCCCGCTCCTGTTTGTCCTCCCGCGTCATAGCCGGTCTGGTTGCTGTTCAGGCCGTAGCGGAAGAAGAACTTCGAAGCGTCCTGTGCGATCGTCACCGATTGCCAGTCTTCGGGCAGAGACTCGAAGCCGTCTCCCTGGTACGCTGTCAAACCGCCCCACTCGCCGGTATTGTTGTCGATGGTGATGCTGGCTTCCTGCGGTCCGATCGACTGGATCAGAACAGCCGCGCACAAAGATGTAGCGGTGCCGAATAAGAGCAGGAGCCCGAAGAAGAGGCTTGTTAGGTGTAGGATTCGTCGCGCTGTTCTATAGTTCCGTGTTTTCATCCCTGTTGCTCCTGTCTTTGTCAGGTCTTTTTTCAACTCCAAAATTCTTTGTCATGGCCGCGGTGCCATCTTGTGGACCGAGCCATCTGATACCACAACAAGCGTGCCTGGAAGCGAAAGGGGAATCTCGTGCGACGTTCCTCCGTGATACTGCCAGTCTTCATCTATAGGCCAGTACGACTTGTCCCGGTATCGGTCGCTCATCAACACCGTGCCGTATTCGTTTGTATTCCATCCCTGATCGTCCCAGACAGTCGCGCGTTCTGAAATGCGGATGGGCGCCGGGGTGCCGTTCAGATCGTCGAAAGCCCAGTAGAAGTATCCGATGTCGTACGTCTGCATGAGGGTTCTTCCGCTCACGCCGTCCACCTTGGTATACCGGGGGCAATACCATACTTCTGTTTCCCGGGGGATCATGTCATCCAGTGCTTCGACAAGCTGCTGCTGAGTTCCATAATAGGTGCTGTCCGCATTGGGAAGGAACCCGTTGTGCTCGTCCGAGTACATATTGAGGGCCTGGCCGAACTGACGGAGGTTGTTGGTGCAGGTGACTTCCCTTGCTCGTTGAAGCGCCCGGCTTGTTATGGGTGTGACGATGGCTGCCAGTGTCATGATGATGGCGATGACAATCAGCATTTCAATCAGCGTGAACGCACGAACCCTCAAGAGGCGGAACATGATTCCTCCGTCCGAAGACACACCACTACCCTCAATACTGACAAGATAAACCGGTTTATCTTATTTGTAAAGACCTTCTTTCCGTAATTCTCATGTATATTTACCAGCGCTCTCTCAGCGTATACGTCAAATGCGGCGTGAAGAGATCCGGCTCGAGGAGGAAAGAATCGTGGCCGTTCTCCGAATGGACCGTGATGTGCTGCACCGGCACATCGCATTGCTTGAGAAGATGAACAAGTTCCGCCTGCTCATCAGGATAGAAGCTGACATCGGAATCGATGCTGAAGACCATGAACCTCTGCTCTTTACAGCGTTCGAATGCCTCCTTCGGAGTGTCGACTCCGGCCGCTCTGGCCAGGTCGGAATGCTGCCAGGCATCCATGATCCGAATGTAGGTGTTCGCATCGAACCGCCGCACGAATTTCTGTCCCTGGTGAAGAAGGTAAGATTCGACGGGGTGCGTGATGGTGTACTTGTGGAGGTTGTCTTCCCTCTGGATCACTTCCCTGCGCGCGCGCCGCTTCATGGTATCAAGTGACACGTAGGTTTTGTGGGCAATCATGCGCGCGAGGGCCAGTCCCTTGTCGGGCAGGGGCCCGTCATAGTAGTTCCCGCTGTTGAAGTAGGGATCCTCCTCGATAGCAAAGATCTGCTCGAAGTTCTGAATTCTCTGAAGAATGGTGACCTCGATTCCCGCGGCGACAGGTATGACGATTTTGACGCGCTCAGGATAGCGTGTTGCCAGGTTGATTCCCAGCATCCCGCCCAGTGACCCGCCGATCGTCGCGTGCAGTTTGTCGATGCCCAGGTGATCCAGAAGCCGAATCTGCGAATCGACAATATCGTTGAACGTGATGCGGGGGAAACTCCCGCCGTACACTTTTCCTGTTGCGGTGTTAATCGTTCGCGGGCCCGTCGATCCAGAGCAGCCGCCGATGTAGTTCGCGCAGATCACGTAGAAGTGATCGGTGTCCAGAGCCCGGCCGGGCCCGATGAACCCGTCCCACCAGCCGACGTGGCATTCGTCGGTCCAGAGATCTCCGACCCCGGGCACCGCCGGATTCACTCCCGCGGCATGCTGACTGCCCGAGAGCGCATGGAAAAGGAGAATCGCGTTATCACGTTCCGGCGATAGATTCCCGTAGGTCTCGTAAGCGACCGTAACGGGAGAAAGCGCGTCACCTTTTTCAAGTTTGAAGGGCTGGTCCGCGTTCTCCGCGAACGTGAAGAACCGGCTCTCAACCTCCCCGACACTGGACTGTTTGTTCAACTCTCCACTATCTCCCGCTCACGCAGAAGCTTTCGTCAGCCCCTGCTCCAGGTCCGCGATAATATCATCAATATGCTCAATGCCGACGGACAAACGCACCATTTCCGGAGCAATACCTCCGCTGATCTGCTGTTCCTCGGTCATCTGCGAATGTGTCGTACTCGCGGGGTGAATCGCAAGGCTCTTCGCGTCGCCGACATTCGCAAGATGAGAGAAAAGCTCAAGGCCTTCAATCAATTTGCTGCCCGCTTTCGCGCCGCCCTTGATGCCGAAAACGACCATTGAACCGCCGCGGCCGCCGCTGAGATATTTCTGCGTCAGCTTGTAGTTCGGATCGGTCTCCAGTCCGGGATACCGGACCCATTCAACGCTTTCATGATTCTGCAGATACTCCGCGACCGCGAGAGCGTTACTGCAGTGACGCTCCATCCGAAGCGGCAGCGTCTCGATTCCCTGGAGGAACATCCATGCGTTGTCCGGAGAAATACAGGCTCCGAGATTCCTCAAGGGAATCACGCGCATCCTGATTGCGTAGGCGACCGGCGCGAGAAAGTCCGGCAGATCGTACGCCCAGCGGACGCCATGATAACTTGGTTCCGGTTCCGTCATCAGGGGAAACTTGTCCGACTGCCAGTTGAACTTACCTGAATCAACCACGATCCCGCCGATGCCCGCGCCATGACCTCCCATCCACTTCGTAAGCGAGTGGATGACGATGTCGGCGCCGTGCTCGATGGGACGCTCCAGAAAAGGTGTCGTGAACGTGCTGTCGACCATGAGCGGAATGCCGTTGTCGTGGGCTGTCTTTGCAATGGCTTCGATGTCGGATACGTCCAGACCGGGATTGCTGACGGTCTCGCAGAAGAGAAGTTTCGTCCTGTCCGTAATCGCCTTCGCGAAGTTCTGAGGATCCTTCGGGTCAACAAAGGTAACCTTGATGCCGAAGTGCGGAAGGATGTCGTTGAACTGGGTGTACGTGCCTCCGTACAGATTGTTCGCGGACACGATCTCGTCACCGGCCTTGCAGATATTGATGACGCTGTAGAAGATCGCGCTCGTACCCGACGCGAGGGCGAGAGCTGCGGCGCCCCCTTCAAGATCTGCAACCCGTTTCTCCAGCACGTCGTGCGTCGGATTCATCAGGCGCGTGTAGATGTTGCCCAGCTCTTTCAGGCCGAACAGGTTTGCGGCATGTTCGGTGTCTTTAAAGAGATAGGAGCTGGTCCGGTAGACCGGCACTCCTCGAGCCATCGTTGTGGGGTCGACTTCCTGCCCCGAATGCAGACATTTGGTTTCCAGCTTCATCAGAACCTCCATACAGTTTCGGCGGTTAATCCCAAACGATATGATCGGGGGAAAGGATCCTCTCGATAGGTTCGAGTCTGAGCCTGTCCCGGTTTGACCCTCCTGGCGGAGGCCGATCACACCAACAATGCGTGAAAGTAACAGCAAAGGGGGCCTTTCGCAAACAGGGACTGGGTATTTTTGGCGTGAAGTGTGTCATAAAGGAAGGATGCCGGAATATTAGATGCCGGATACCTGATGCCGGATGACTTGACCTGATCCTGCACGATCGCCATTCTGATATCCATGAATCTAAGCAACCTGCTCTCGAAAGTGGCCTCAGGTGAGTTATCGCCGGAAGATGCGTCAGCCGAGATCAGGGATCACGGCATAGCGGATCTGGGATTTGCCAGAGTCGACCTCCACCGCAAGAAGCGCTGTGGTATGCCGGAGACCATATTCTGCGAAGGAAAGACTCCTCGGCAAGTGGCGGATATCGTGACGGCCCTCAAGGAGGCGGGACAGCATATCCTCGCCACACGGGCCTCAAAGCAGCACTTCGATGCGGTTGTGTCTCTGCACCCCGAAGCCGTGTTCCATGAAAGCGCGCGCGCGATCACCCTGGATGTCGGGCCTCTTTCCGAGCCGGTGGGGAGTATCGCAGTCGTTTCAGCCGGAACATCCGATCAGCCCGTCGCGGAAGAGGCGGCACTTGTTGCCGAACGTATGGGCGCGAAGGTCGAAAGGATTTACGACGTCGGCGTCGCGGGCATTCACAGACTCGTGCATCACCTTGACACGCTCAAGAAGAGTTCCGCGGTCGTGGTGGTCGCGGGCATGGAAGGCGCATTGCCCTCCGTGATCGGCGGTCTGATTGATAAACCGGTGATCGCGGTGCCTACCAGCATCGGCTATGGCATGAATCTGCAGGGCGTATCGGCTCTTCTCGCTATGCTGAATTCGTGTGTTCCCGGCATCACCGTAGTGAATGTGGACAACGGCTTCGGCGCGGGCGTAGCGGCAGCTATGATTAACAGGAATGCGAAATGATGAAAGTCCTTCGTTTCGACAGCATAGGCGGCGCCAGCGGCGATATGATTCTGGGGGCGCTTCTTGACCTCGGAGTCGATGCGCGGAGCATTGAGGCAGCACTGTCAAACCTGGGCCTGGGTGAAATCCGGCTGAATCATGAAGTAGGAGTATCCCGCGGACTCAGCGGTTCACGGATTCTTGTCACGGTCGACGGCGAGCAGGCGGATTCAGGCAAGGGGCATCATCCGCACAGACATCTGTCAGACATATGCGCAATCATTGACGGAGCGGCGCTTTCAGAGCGCGCAAAGGCAATAAGTAAAGCAGTCTTTGAACGCCTGGCTGTGGCGGAAGCCTCCGTTCACGGTACGACGCCGGACAAGATTCACTTTCACGAAGTCGGCGCGGTCGATTCCATCGCGGATATTGTCGGGGCATGTCTGGCTTTGGACAATCTTCAAGTCGATGAGGTGCGCGTCGGCGCGCTTCCGCTGGGGCAGGGGACGATAGAGTGTGCCCATGGGACTTATCCCTGCCCGGCTCCGGCTACCGTCGAACTTCTTAAAGGATGGACCGTGGAGCAGACCGGTGAACCCTTTGAGCTTGTTACTCCCACAGGCGCGGCCCTGCTGATGGAGTGGGCCGGGTCGATAACTTCGCCGCTCTCAGGCAGAATTCTTAAGACGGGCATCGGACTGGGGCGGCGCGATCTTACGGCCCGCCCGAATGCGATACGTGCCGTCCTGATGGAATCCGTCGCGCGGGAACAGTCGAGGGAAGAATGTCTTGTTGTGGAATGCAATATCGATGATACCAGCCCGGAGCTCATCGGAAGCCTGCTGCAGCAGTTGATCGATGCGGGCGCGCTGGATGCGTTCTCTACGCCGGTGCAGATGAAAAAACAACGGCCCGGCGTACTGCTGACCGTACTGTGTCGGGCATGCGATCGAGACAGGGTCCTGGATCTGATCTTCAGAGAGAGCACAACGTTCGGCGTCCGGGAGCATGTGACCAGCCGCACGGTGCTGGAGAGGAAGTCCGTTTCCGTAGAAACGCCGTACGGACGGGTGCAGATCAAGCTGGGATACTGGAAAGACTCTCTCGTTACGCGTTCGCCGGAGATGGATGACTGTGTTCGTCTCGCGAAGGTGAAGAGCGTTTCGGTGCGTGAGGTGTACGAGTCCGCAGTGCAGGCCGCCGGAGACTTGAAGAATCAGTGAGGAACAGCCCCCATATCCTGTTGGCGATGTTCCTGCTGGCCTCGGCAGCGGGTGAAGGCATCGGAAAACAACAACCTGTCACTGTTCCGGCCGAACAGTTCACCCGTCCCCGGGCCGGCTCAGCCGGCAATGAAGGGTGGGTGCTTGATGAGACGGGTGAAGTCATGTGTGTCTTCGATTTTCCCGAGTCCGCCCGTTACACGTTTATCCTCGTTGCGAAGGGCGACATGGCCGGCGATGAGCCCCCGGTTATGAAGATTACCGCCGAAGGAAGACTCCTGGCCGAAGAAGAAGTCCGGTCGGAGCGTTGGGCGACCTATACGGTTCAAGCTTCTATCGCGTCCGGGACGCATGAGATCGCGATCGCTTTTGTTAATGACTTCTTCGATGGAAAGCAGGACCGGAATCTCTATCTGCGGAGTCTGACGGTGGTGCCTTCAGAGGGAGTTGAAACACCCCGGCCGGTTTCCCGCGCGGAAACCGAGGAGCTGAAGAAGCAGGAAGCAGCGGATGTCCTTGCCCGTCTTGATGACAGCATCGACAAGGTCAGGAAGACGCGCCTGCGCATTCGGATCGTGGATGCGGAAGGCCGGCCTGTTTCCGGCGCAAAGGTGCAGGTGCGCCAGATGAAGCAGAATTTCCTTTTCGGCACGGCCCTGTGCTCGTCGATGTTCAACGAGGGGCGCCCGGATGAGCAGAAGAAGCAGTACCTGGACTACGTAAAAACGCACTTCAATCATGCGGTTACTGAAAATGCGCTCAAGTGGAACATCATGCAGCCGACCCGGGAAGAGTTTCATGACGAGGATTTGAACGGCATGGTCATCTGGTGCGCGGAGAACGGCATGCCGCTGAGGGGGCATTGCGTCTTCTGGGGCTGTGAAGAGCAGGTTCCTGCATGGGCGCGGGACCTCGCAGACGATGAGTTAAGGTCGGAGATCGCGGGCCGCGCGCGGATCATCGCAAAAAGATACAAGGATCTCATCGATGAATTTGATGTGAACAATGAGATGCTTCATTGCACATACTTCAAAGACCGTCTGGGCGAGACGATACACCGTCAGATGTTTCACGAAATGAAATCCGCCAATCCGGAAGTCGTGCTCTATGTGAATGATTTCGGCGTATTGAACGGCGCTGATCTGTCCCGGTATGTGCATCAGATTCGCGGGATGCTCAAGGAAGGAGTCCCCCTTGGCGGCATCGGTGTGCAGGGGCACTTCGGGGGGCCGGTGGATCCCGTCAAGGTGCAGGAGGCGCTGGACACACTGGCGCAGTTCGATCTTCCGATCAAGATCACCGAATTCGACTGCTCATCAAAGGACGAGGCCGTTCAGGCAGAGGCGTTGAAGACTCTGTATCGTATCGCCTTTGCTCACCCGTCCGTCAAAGCCATCCTGATGTGGGGTTTCTGGGAAGGATGTCACTGGCGTCCTGATGCTGCGATGCTGCGCGAAGACTTCTCGCCAAAACCCGCGGCCCGTGTTTATGACGAGCTTGTTCTGAAGCGTTGGCGTACAAACGAGGAGGGACGTACAAACAAGAACGGCGAGTTTGTCTGCCGGGCATTCCTTGGAACATTAAGAGTGGATGTGCTGGGTCCCGAGGGCGGGAAACTGGCCCGCCGCGTGTCGCTGGATACGCCCGACAAAGCCGTGAGCATCGCACTGAAACTCCCCAAAGCCTCAAAGTCGCCGAAGAAAGGAAAAGCAGAACCCGCGGACAATCCCGATGCCCCGATGGGATGGTAGGCTCGAATGCGGAATCGGGTTAGTCCGCTCACCTCTGCCTTCCGACCTCTACTCTCCGAGCGCCGCTCGAAAAGCCTCCGGGGTTCTCATCAGGCGTTTCTTTTCGTAGTCGAAGAACACGACTCCTGTTTTCCCCCGCGCCACTTCGTCACCCGTTTCCTTGTTGGTCGCGCGGTAGTAGAAATCACAGCCTGCCCGCCGGAAGTCTTCGGCCGTGACGGCGACGGAGATGGTGTCGCCGTGAAACACTTCGGCGGCATACACCAGCACCGCGTCGGTCATCATGATGCCCACACCCTCGATGTCCTTCTCGGAATAGCCGAGGCTCTTCAGGAAACGGACGCGTGCTTCATGGAAAATAGAGAGGAGAGAGTCGTTGCCCATATGTCCCCCGTAATTGATGTCGGAAATCCGCACATCGATATCGGTAGAGAAAGGGAAGGTTGCGGGAAGATTGAGTGTCACTTTGGGCATGGGAAGCAGTTCAAAGTCTAAGGTTCAAAGTCCAAAGCGCCCACAACTCAGGTCTCCGGTTTCAGGTTTCTCTTCAGACGTTCGATCCGCGCCAGTGCAGTTTGTGCCGAAGGACCTCGAAGTAGCTGTATCCGGGAAGATGAATGAACCGGACGCCTTGAGAGGTTTTCTTCACGACGAGCTTGTCGCCCTCTTCAAACGGTTGTTCCTCCTGCCCGTCCACGGCCAGAATCACCTTCTTGTCTTTGGCCATATCCATGACGTGAATGGTGATGGTGCTGTCGTCAGGCACGACAAGCGGCCGGGTGCTCAGCGTGTGAGGACAGATGACGTTAATGATGAACGCGGGTGTCTGAGGATGAAGAATCGGTCCGCCTGCGGAAAGCGAGTGGCCGGTACTGCCCGTCGGGGTCGAGATCATCAGTCCGTCGCATATATAGGACGTTACGATCTCGTCGTTGATCGAAAGGCCCAGCGTCAGGACGCGGGATGACGAGCCCCAGCCGATCACGATATCGTTAAGGGCCCGGTATTCTTTAGTTCGTTGAAGTCACGGATGATCGTCGCACGGGCGCGTGTCCTGGTCGAGACCGTGTAACTGCCCTCGACCAGCACATCGATGGCATATTCCAGGTTTTCCTGTGTCACGCTCGTCATGAAGCCGAGACTGCCGAGATTGACTCCGACAACCGGGGTGTCCGTACCGCGCAGAGCACGAACCGCACTCAACATCGTTCCGTCTCCGCCCAGGGCCATGAGCACATCAATCTGATGCGGGAACTTCTCGGGATCGACCACCTGCACATCGTCGAGCAGATCCGCGGTCTCGTCACACGCGAGAAGCTGGATGTCCATTTCAGCGGCTTTTCGGGAAAGTCGGGTCAGAACGTCGGCAGAATCGGGCTTTCCCGTGTTCGCGATGACACCAAGCGTTTTCATGCTTTCTCCCAATAGGCGAGGAACTCAATATTTCCGGCCGGGCCCTTCAGCGGAGATGTACAGACCCCTTTGCACACGAGACCCAGCTCCTTCTCGCCGAAACTTCTGATCTTGTCGACGGTTTCCTCATGCACGGCCGGATCCCTGACAACGCCGCCTTTGCCGACCTTCTCGCGTCCGGCCTCAAACTGCGGTTTGATAAGCGTTACCAACTCAGCGTGTTCCGCAAGGACGTGTGTAACAGCGGGCAGTATCTTAGTCAAGGAGATGAACGACACGTCCGCCACGGCGAAATCCGGCGGAGGATCGAAATCCCCGGGTTTCAGATAGCGGGCATTCACTTCCTCCATGACGGCGACCCGCGGATCGTTTCTCAGCGACCAGTCCAGTTGCCCTTTGCCCACATCAACGGCGTAAACGCGCGCCGCTCCATGTTGCAGAAGACAGTCCGTGAAGCCCCCTGTCGATGAGCCGACATCGACGCATATTCGGTCTCTTACGGAAAAACCGAATTCATCGAAAGCCCCCTGGAGTTTTTCGCCGCCCCTGCTCACGAACGGGGCTGTTTCACGAATGTGAATGTCGATCTCTTCGGGAACACGGTGTCCCGGTTTGATAGAGCGCACGCCTTGGACCTCCACAGATCCAGCTAAAATCATCCTCTGTGCTTTCTCGCGGCTCGCCGCAAGTTCGCGCCGAACAAGCAGCTGATCTAGACGCTCTTTTCCCATGGGAGAAGTCTACATTCTGGCATCTCGCGGATCGAGTGTTTTGAGCGCGGCGATGGCGAGAGAGGGAGAATGGGGGAACGGACGATGATACTGATCAACCACGCTTGCCCACCGAGGTGGGGAATACGCAAAATACTCGAACAAGAGCAAGTCCGGCCAATATCAATAAGAGGGAGTTGGGCTCAGGAACGGCGTTGAGGAACTGGTCCGGGCTCAAAGCTTCGTCGCTGATCCGGAATTCGTCGATGTAGCCACGCCATGTGCCGCTGTCTCCCCCGATCGTTCGGTCCCCGGTGATGTTGGTGCCGGGGAAGGAGTACGGGCCTTCGCCCCCGGATGGCAACGGCCCATTGTATTGTAATTGCCCATCGATAAACACGTTGTATTCCGACGCTTCCATCACAAGGGCAAAGTGTTGCCATTGCCCTATCTGTACCAGTGTGGCTGGGATCAGGTTGTCGATCTGGCCTTGGAACGAACCTCGAAGTACAAGCTCGGAGGTCACCCCAAGGATGAACGACAAGCCGGAGACGGGAGAGAGGCCGAACATTGCTGACGCAATTACTGGTTGGTCAGGCTTCATATAGAACTCCATCGTAAAATCCGTACCGAGAAGCAGATCATTCGGGGTGCTCAGGTCGAAAGAAAGATCGTTGGTAATACTTTCGATATTGATCTTCGGGGTGAAAGAGCC
>JAHIZV010000080.1 GCA_018814445.1 Verrucomicrobiota bacterium
CTTGGCCTCCGACTCGTTCAGGGTAAGCATGTCTGCCTTTGCGATGACGCTTCGCAGCTCGTCCTGTGCGACGTTGATCCAGAGGTCCATGGTGTCAACCAGGATGAACTCGGGCGCCTTCACCTGATCAAGCACATGCAGTTGAAGACCGGGGGCGATGTTGGCGAGAAACACATAAGGACTGCTGCGGTAGGACTCGGGAAGTTCAGGCGAGAAGGTCTCGAATACGTTCAGATCCGTGGAGATTGTCTGCCGGTTGTCCATATTCTCTTCGTAGACACCCGACCACCTGAACGTTTCACCTTCAACCTGCTGAAGCCCCGCAAGATCTATTCCAAAGGCCTTGTAGCAATCGATGTACGACTGGGGGAAATCCGTGCCCACGATGCCTACCATGCCGGTCTTCGCAAAGAGAGAAGCGGCGGCGCACGCATAACTTGCCGATCCCCCCAGAATCGATTCCCGCTTTTCCGCAGGTGTCTCGATCGTGTCTATTCCTATCGAGCCGACAATGATCAATCTGGGTTCTGTAGACATGGCGCCGCGAGATGGTTGGTGGTTGAATGTTTCCTCAGGCTTCCATCAGTTCTTCTATCCGTTCACAAAGCGCGTGAAAAACCAGCTCGTGCCCTTCCTGGATACGCGGCGTACTCGCCGTGCACGAAAGGCAGATCGCCTTGTCCGTCAGTCCGAGCAGCTTCCCTCCCGCGCCGCCGGTAAAGGCAATCGTCAGTATCCCGAGCGCTTTCGCGGCTTCCACCGCGCGGCAGACGTTATCAGCGTTTCCACTGGTCGATATGGCAATCAGAACATCGCCCTTCCGGCCCAGAGCCTGCACCTGTTTTTCGAAGATGTGCGCATAGCCGTAGTCATTGGAAATGGCAGTCAGCGTGGATGTATCCGTCGAAAGCGCGATCCCCGCGTACGGTTTGCGCTCTTTCAGAAACCGGTTCACGAGTTCTCCGGCTATGTGCTGTGCATCAGCCGCACTCCCCCCGTTACCGCAGATCATCACCTTGCCGTCGTTTTTCAGGCGTTCAACAATCGTCTGCGCAATGTCCTCAACAAGTTCGGGGCATTCGTTGACCACCTGGTCGGCCACACGCAGATACTCCTCGGAGATCAAGTCCCAGTCCATTAGAGCGCGCCCTCTTCGATGTCCGCCTCTCCGCCCGGCCTTTTCGGCTCAGGGATGCCAACGATGTCGCGCACATTCACACGCACGGAACGGACGTTGCTGATGCCGAGACTTTCATGCACCGACTCGCGCACCCGCTCCTGCAGGAGTCTGCATAACTCCGGAATCTGCGTGCCGGCCCGTACCTTCACGTCGATATCCACATCCATGCCCCCTCCGCTGCGGGGCCGGATGTCCGGCTTCAGTCCGAGAACCGCCGCGAACTCATCACCCAGTTTGGCGATGAAATCGCTGACCGCCTTGACATTGATGCTGACCGTGCCGCCCTCGCCCTTGAACGTGAGCGTATCTTCGCGTTTGGGCTTCCGCGTAATCGCGGTCATGAGGAACAGAAGTGTGAGGATGATATAGCCGATCGCGGTTTCGAGAACGCATAGCTGGTTGCCCGCAAGATAGTCGAGCGCAGCCGCGTACCGGGCCTTTTCCCAGACGATTGAGTAGATGACATATCCGCCTGCCGCACCGATCGAACCGAACAGGACCAGACCAAACAGCGTGTTAAGTAGTTTCCTCATCAGTAGCTCCGTATTATTCCGCAGATATTGCAGCGGCTCAGCCCTCTTACTTCGAGAAGCCGTCCTTCATGAAATGTTCAAGATACTTCGTGTCATACTCGCCGCGCGCGAAAACACCGTCGTTTATCACCGCCTGTCCCAGGGGCAACGTGGTGGGCGGGCCCTGCATCATGAACTCGGTCATGGCACGGTCCATTCTTGCAATCGCTTCCGCCCGGGTTGCGCCCGTCGTGATCAGCTTGCATATCATGCTGTCGTAGAACGGCGAAATCACATACCCCGGATACACATGCGTATCGACACGCACCCCGATACCGCCCGGGAAACTCACCCAGGTCACCGTTCCCGGTGACGGGGCGAAATTGCGCTGGGGATCTTCGGCGTTGATCCGGAATTCGATCGCGTGCCCCTGCGGCTTGATATCCTTCTGAGAAAAGGGAAGCTTCTCCCCCGCCGCCACCCGGATCATCTCCTTGATCAGGTCGATGCCCGTAATCTGCTCCGTCACGGGATGCTCCACCTGGATACGCGTGTTCATCTCCATGAAATAGAACTTCCCGGCTTTGATATCGAACAGGAATTCGACTGTCCCGGCGCTGTGGTACTTGACCGCTTCCGCCGCTTTCACCGCGGCCCGCCCGAGCTTCCTGCGCATGTCGTCGTTGAGCGCCGGCGACGGCGCCTCTTCAATCAGCTTCTGATGCCGACGTTGAATACTGCAGTCGCGCTCATGGAGATGGACTATGTTGCCGTGCTTATCACCAAGGATCTGGACCTCGATATGGCGGGAGCGTTCGATGTACTTCTCCATATAGAGTTCAGGATTGCCGAAGGCTCTCTCTGCCTCGCTCCTCGCCGTCATGAACGCCTGCGCCAGGCTTACGTCATTGTGCGCGATACGCATGCCCTTTCCACCGCCTCCGGCAGAGGCCTTGATCAGCACGGGATAGCCGATAATCTTCGCCAGCTTCAGCGCTTCGTCCTTGTCCGCAATCAGTCCATCACTGCCCGGCGTGACAGGCACCCCTGCCTTCTTCATCGTCGCGCGGGCCACGTTCTTGTCGCCCATCCTGCGGATCTGATCGGGAGACGGTCCGATAAAGGTGATATTACAGTTGTCACAGATTTCAGCGAAGTGTGCGTTCTCCGCCAGAAAACCGTAACCGGGGTGCACCGCATCCACGTCAGTGATTTCGGCAGCCGATATGATATTGGATATCTTCAGGTAACTTTCACTCGCGGCGGCGGGACCGATGCAGATTGCCTCATCGGCAAGCTGAACGTGAAGCGACTGTTCGTCCGCCTCGGAGTAGACGGCAACGCTCTGCACGCCCAGTTCGCGACAGGCGCGAATGATGCGCACGGCAATCTCACCTCGGTTGGCTATAAGGACGCGCTTGAACATGCTTGGGCCTTAGGCCGGATCGATCTTAAACAGGGGCTGACCGAATTCAACGGGGGTCGCATTTTCGACGAGTACGCTTCGAATCACCCCGCGGCATTCCGCTTTGATCTCGTTCATGATCTTCATCGCCTCGATGATGCAGACCACGGTGTCTTCATCCACTGCCTGCCCGACCGAGGCGAGAGGATCCGAGTCCGGGGAAGACGAGCGATAGAATGTGCCGACAATCGGCGATTTGATGACTGTTCCCGCGGCAGACTCGGTCGCGGCCGAAGCAACCGGCGGCGGTGAATCCAGATCGGCTTCCACGGGGATAGCTGCCGCGGGCGCCGCCATGACAACAGGGCTCTGCGGAGCCGACAGAACAACCTGGGAGTCGTTTCCGTTTTTGCGTTTGATCGCAATCCGGAAATCATCCTCCTGTAGTTCGAACTCCGAAAGCTCATTGTCTTTCATGAGTTCGATGATTCGCTTGATCTCTCTATATTCCATCTAAAAGCCTCCGCCTGCTGACACAAGTACCCCTCATTGCATCGACCTGGACTATTTTCGGGACATTTACTTTAACAGCCCGAATGAGCTCTGTCTACACCCCCACTCGCCCATTCTCCCTTTCTCCCGCGTTCTCTCACGGAATTCACATCTGGATGACGTCCGCCGCGCCTGACTTCGCGCTTTTCGCCAGCACATACGGGTTCAGAGCATACTCAAATGCTGTCTCAAGGCGAACATTCCGCCCCAGGAGACGCATCACCTCGTCAATCGCTTCGACGCGCCGCAGCGCTTGAACAGGATCAAGCGTCGCCGCCTGCTTCCGGATTGCCTCGGCATCCCCGGGATTATGGAGAACATCCTGATCCAAGTTTCTCGAAGCCAGCAGAATATCCCGCTGCCATCGCAGAACAAAACGCATCATCTCGCCGCGCACTTCGAGTTCCCGTGCCGCCTGGCGCGCCTTGACAGTGGATTCGTCTTCGTCCTCGCCCCCGACGTCCTCCTCTTCGATGCTCTTCCGCACCTCGCCAAGTAAAGACGACAGCCCATTGGCGAACTGCATCGTGCCCAGCGGATCCGGAGAGAAGCCGCCGCGAAGGAAATCCCGGAGGCGTGTCTGCACCGTCTCATCGAGCTGGATCTGCTCGCGGGCAAGCACGATCTTCTGGCAGCGGGAGAAGATGGTCGGAAGCAGCGACTGCGGCGTATCGGTGAGAAGGAGAAGGACGCTCTTTCCCGGCGGCTCCTCAAGGGTCTTCAGGAAAGCGTTCTGCGCGTTTTCATTCATCCTGTCCGCATATTGAATGACGCCCGCCTTCCACCCCCCGCTGTAAGAAGTCTGATGAATGCGGGCGTTGAGCGCCCTGATTTCCTCGACCTTTATAAAACGGCCTTTGCTCTGAGGCTCAATCCACATCACGTCCGGATAAGAGCGTGTGGAGGCCAGGTCTCTGAAGCGGATCCCGGTATTAGCCTCGTCTCTCCCGAACAGCGCGCGCAGAACGTCGAGAGCGAAAGCCTGGGCTATCCCCCGAGGCGATCCAACGATCATGTAAGCGTGTGAAAGACGGTCGGATTCCAGGCTGTGACAGAATCCCTCCCAGGCCGCTCCATATTTATCGACCAAGGACATTGCCGACAATCTCCCAGATATCCTCTGAAACCAGGTCAACCGGCCGATCGGCATTCAGAATGCGGAACCGGTCCGGCCAGCGTTCGGCCAGTTTCAAATAGCCGTCGCGCACGCGTTGATGGAATTCCATTGCCTCGCGTTCGATACGATCCGGCGACTGCCCGTTCTTCTCATGCCGCTCTTTCAACCTGGTGAATCCAGCGGACACATCCAGGTCCAGAAGCACGGTTACATCGGGGATTGCCGGCCCTATGGCGAAGCTGTTGATGGCGAGCATCTGTTCAACCGAGAATCCGCGGCCGAAGCCCTGGTAGGCCGTCGTCGAGTCGGCGAACCGGTCGCAGATTACGCACTTCCCGCTTTCGAGCGCGGGAAGAATTACATGCCGCACAAGCTGCGCCCGGCTGGCGGCAAAGAGAAGAACCTCCGTCTCCTTGCAGATATCCTCCCCTGCTTCATCATGCTGTAGAATGTTCCGGATCGCCTCACCCGTGGGCGTCCCGCCCGGCTCGCGCGTGTACAGCACTTCGCGGCCCGCCGCCTCGAGCCTGTCGCACAGCAGACGCGCCTGCGTGGTCTTGCCGCTGCCCTCGGGTCCTTCCAAAGTCACAAATATTCCGCGTTCAGCCATGCGTGGTTTCGGTGTTCAGTGTTCGATGTTCAAAGTTCAATGTTCACCTCCGCCTAACTGCGGCGGAGTTTCGGCCCTTCCGGCGTATCCTTGACAACCCATCCGCGCGCCGCCAGCTCATCCCTCAAGCGGTCCGCCTCGCCCCAGTCCTTGTTCCTCCGCGCCTGCTGCCGCATCTCCACCATGCGCAGTGTTTCTTCGTCTGCCTCGTCCGGCGGCGGCTCCAGAATGCCCAGCGCGCTATCCCACGAATGGAGAAGCGTAAGGATCGCGCGGGCCGAATCCCCGGTCACTTCCGCCGAGTCCATCGCCCGGTTGCCTGCCGTAACCATATCAAAAACGGCAGCGAACGCGCCGGAGATATTCAAATCATTATCAAGACCGGCCTTGAATCCATCCTCCGCTTTGCGAGCCCACGCGGGGAGATCTTCGGGTGTGGCATTCTCGGACGCCAGTTCTTTCAGTCTCCTGATAAACTCATCAAGACGCGCGAGAGAAGCGCGCGCGGAGTCGAGGACTTCAAACGTGAAATTCAGGGGCTGACGATAGTGCGTTGAGATCAGTACGAAGCGGATTTCTCTTCCGCTGTAGCCTTTGTCCAGAATATCGCGGAGGGTGTAGAAGTTGTTCAGAGACTTGGACATCTTCTTGCCGTCGACGATCAGGTGCGCGCAATGCAGCCAGTACTTCGCGAACATCTTCCCCGTCGCGCATTCGCTCTGCGCTATCTCGTCCTCATGATGCGGGAACATGTTGTCCACCCCGCCCATGTGAATGTCAAAAGTCTCACCGAGGTACCTCATACTCATCGCCGAGCACTCGATGTGCCAACCGGGCCTGCCCCTGCCCCATGGCGAGTCCCACGCGACGTCTCCATCTTTCTCGTCCCATGCCTTCCAGAGGGCAAAATCAGCGGCGTTGTCCTTTTCGTACTCGTCCTGTGCGACACGGGCTCCGGACTGCATGCCCGACAGATCCAAATGAGAGAGCTTCCCGTAGTCTTTGAACTTCCCGATACTGAAGTAGACCGATCCGTCCTCCGACTGATAGGCGAAGCCCTTCTCCTGAAGCTTCTCGATCAGTTCGATCATCTCCGGAATGTGATCGGTCGCCGCGGGATAGTGCTCCGCCCGCTCGATCCCCAGGCGGTCCAGGTCCTCGAAGAAAGCCTTGATGTACGTTGACGTGTACTCCTTAAGGGGAAGGTCTTCGGCGATGCACGCCCGGATTGTCTTATCGTCCACGTCTGTCAGGTTCATGACGTGGGTTACCTCGTAACCGCAGTACTTCAGATAGCGGCGGAGAAGGTCTTCGAACATGTACGCCCGGAAATTGCCGATGTGCGCGTGGTCGTAGACGGTCGGCCCGCAGGTGTACATGCGCACGTGGTTGTTGGCAACCGGATGGAACTCTTCCAGGCTGCGCGACATCGTGTTGTACAGTTTCAAACTCATATCTTCATTTCTTAATTGCGGAAAGCAGAGTTGAATTGCCACAAAAAGGAACAAATGGACATAAAAAAGTGTTTTCTCTGAATATCCCCGCAAAAACTTGTTGGCGCAGAACCCCACTCGACTATGATGTATCGCCATGAACTCACGTATTCTAGCTATCTCATTGTCCCTCTCGGTCTTCTTCACCCTGACGCGCACCTCTTTCACAGCAACGGAAAAACCGTCATCTCAACCTGATAGAACAACTCCGATTCCCGAAGTCACGTTCGTTGCCTTTGATACTGAGACCACGGGCTTTGTTCCGGGCGAAGACAAGATACTGGAAATCGGAGCCGTGAAGTTCCGCGACGGCAAGCTGATCGAAGAGAAGACGTGGCTGATCAATCCAAAACGGAAGATTCCCTACTGGGCCTGGCGCGTTCATGGAATCGGCTGGAAGATGATCAAAGACCAGCCCGACTTCAAAGAGACCTATCCCGAATTCAAGGAATTCACCGAGGGCTGCGTCCTGCTCGCGCACAACGCCGTCTTCGATGTCGATTTCATATCCGCCGAGGCGCAAAACATCCGCCGGGCACGGCCCACAGCCATTGTCATCGACTCACTGCCTCTCTTCAGGACGTGGTATCCTGACACCGAGAGTCATTCGCTCGAGTCACTCGCCGCATACCTGAAACTCGAGAAAGGCGGTCACCATCGGGCTCTGGCCGACTCCTACTACATCCTGCGCATTCTGAACAAGCGCATGAAACGGAAAGATGCCCCCGTGACGCTCGGTGACTTGATCGACGATGCGGGCGGTGTTCTGAAATTCAAGTAGGTACATGACCGACACCATCTACTCGCTGGTCACAGGTGAGGGACCGCTCGTTGCCGCGGCCATCCATGACGGGCACGCCGTGCGTTCCGAGGTGAGCGACCTTCTTCTCATATCCGACGAAGACCGCCTTCGCGAAGAAGATCCATTCACCGCTGCCTGGGCAGATATCGCGCCCACGCGGATCATCGGCACAAGATCCCGTTTCGAAGTGGATTTGAATCGCGCGCGGGAGAAGGCGGTTTACGTTCTGCCTGAGGATGCATGGGGTCTTGATGTCTGGAAGGACACCCCGTCGGACGCGCTCATCGACCGTTCTCTCGCGGAGTATGACCTATTCTACAGCCAGTTGCGGAATCTCTTCGCTTCGCTGGAGGCGAAGCATGGGCGCTTCGTTGTGCTGGA
>JAHIZV010000081.1 GCA_018814445.1 Verrucomicrobiota bacterium
GAGAGCATTCACATCATTCGTGAGGTGGCCGCGGAATTTGAGAAACCCGTCATGCTCTACTCCATCGGCAAGGATTCGTCCGTGATGCTCAGGCTTGCTCAGAAGTCGTTTTATCCGGGGAAGATTCCGTTTCCGCTGATGCATGTCGATACGACATTCAAGTTCCGAGAGATGATCGAATTCCGCCGGAAGATGGCCGAGGAAATTGGATTTGATCTCCTGGTTTGGACGAATCCGGAAGGGGTCGAGAACAACGTCAATCCGTTTGATTACGGGTCAAACAAGTACACGCAGATCATGAAGACAGAAGGCCTCAAGCAGGCCTTGGAGCACTACGGGTTTGATGCGGCGTATGGCGGCGCCCGGCGGGACGAGGAGAAGTCCCGAGCCAAGGAACGCATCTACAGTTTTCGCGATAAGTTCCATCAGTGGGATCCAAAGAACCAGCGTCCGGAGCTCTGGCATCTTTACAACGGGCGCGTGAACAAAGGCGAATCAATCAGGGTCTTTCCGTTGTCGAACTGGACCGAACTCGACATCTGGCTGTACATCCAACTCGAAAACATTCCGATCGTTCCTCTCTATTACGCGGCTGAGCGTCCGGTCGTTCAGCGTGAAGGAGGGTGGATTATGGTGGACGACGATAGGATTCCTCTTGAAGAGGGGGAGAAGCCGCAGATGAAGCGCGTCCGCTTTCGAACATTAGGATGCTACCCGCTGACGGGAGCAATCGAGTCGGACGCCGACACCCTGGAAAAGATAGTCCAGGAAATGCTTCTTGCGAAGACCTCTGAGCGCCAGGGCCGCATGATCGACCACGATCAGTCCGGTTCGATGGAGGAGAAGAAGAAGGAGGGGTACTTCTAGGGCCGTGGTTCCTGGTCCTTAGTCCGTGGTCGATTTGTGGGGATTGCAGAACGGCAGCGAGGGGGTCGCACAGAGGATTGAATGAGCATACGCAGATTTGAAGACATTGAGGGATGGCAGTTGGGAAGAGAGCTTACAAGGCAGATATACAGGATTAGCAGTGCGGGAAAGTTCGCCCGGTTCATTCGGTATCTTGACAACAGCACTGGGTCGATGCGGTGGCCAAGGACCAAGGACCAAGGACTAAGGACCAGGGACCAGTGAACACGACAAACACACAAGCAACGATGGACGTCGCCGCTTACCTGCGGAAACATGAACGTAAAGACCTTTTGCGTCTTTTGACCTGCGGCAGTGTTGACGATGGAAAGTCGACGCTGATCGGTCGGCTCCTGTATGACAGCAAGATGATCTATGAAGATCAGCTTGCCGCTGTTAAGCGTGATTCCGTGACGCATGGGACGACGGGTACTGATTTCGATCCGGCACTGCTTACGGATGGACTTAAAGCGGAAAGAGAGCAGGGGATTACCATCGATGTGGCGTATAGGTATTTCTCGACGGAGAAACGCAAATTCATCATCGCGGACACTCCCGGGCATGAGCAGTACACCCGCAACATGGCGACAGGGGCGTCCACTTCAGACCTGGCTATTGTTCTGATAGACGCCAGAAACGGGGTCATGACCCAGACGAAGCGGCACAGTTTCATTGCCTCGCTGCTCGGCATCAAGCACATCGTTGTCGCCATCAATAAGATGGATCTCGTCGGCTGGTCCGAGGACGTACTCAAGAAGATCATCGACGACTACAACAACTTCGCGGCGAAACTGGAGATCGCGGATATTCACTTCATTCCCATGTCAGCACTCAAAGGGGACAATGTTGTGGATCGCAGTGAGAACATGCCCTGGTATCAAGGCGCTCCTCTTCTGCCTTATCTGGAAAGCGTGAATATTGCCTCTGACCGCAACCTGATCGACCTTCGTTTTCCCGTGCAGTACGTCCTGCGGCCCAACCTCGATTTCAGGGGATACTGCGGCACGGTCGCATCCGGAATCATCAGAAAGGGCGACGAGGTCATGGTCTTGCCCTCGGGCCAGCGATCCCGCGTAAAATCGATCGTCACGTTTGACGGCGAGGTCGACGAGGCATTCCCGCCCATGGCCGTCACGGTGACCCTGCAGGACGAGAGGGACGTCAGTCGCGGCGACATGCTGGTACACGTCCAGAATGTCCCTCATATAGGGAGGGATTTCGAGGCGATGATGGTTTGGATGCACGAAGATACGCTCAAGCCTGGCCGGCCGTATCTGCTCAAGCACGCCACGAACAGTGTGCCGTGTGAGATCAGTTGTCTGCGATATAAGATCGATGTAAATACGCTTCACCGGCAGAAAGCGGATGATCTTCAATTGAATGAAATCGGGCGCGGGGCAATTCACCTTCACCGGCCGCTCGCCTATGACGCGTATGTGCGCAGCAAGGAGTGCGGCAGTTTCGTGATCATTGACCGCCTTTCCAATGTAACTGTCGGTGCGGGCATGATCCTCGAGCGGGACCCGAACGAGTTGGTTGCCGACCGAACACCCGCGGATGAGCCGAAAAGCGAGCATATCCGGACGCATAAAAGCAACGTAACTCCGGCTGAGCGCAGGAAGAAACTTGGCCACGAGCCTGCCACGGTCTGGCTTACAGGCCTTCCAAAATCCGGCAAGTCGACCATCGCCTATGCGCTTGAGAAAAGACTCTTCGAGTCGGGTTGTCTTGCCCATGTGCTGGATGGCGAGAACATGCGCCTCGAAGTCAGCAGGGATCTGGGATTCTCCGCGAACGACAGGGCCGAGAATATCCGCAGAAGCGCGGGAGTGGCTCGAATATGCAACGAGGCCGGACTGATAACCATAGCGGCGTTTGTTTCGCCCTATGCCGCAGACAGAGCGAAGGCCCGGAAAACCGTGGGCTCAAAACGATTCGTGGAAGTATTTGTCAACACCCCGCTGGAGATCTGTGAGGCGAGAGACCAGGACAAACTCTACGAGAAAGCAAGAGAGGGAGAGATACCTCTCTTCTCAGGAGTTAGTGCGCCCTACGAAGAGCCGGAGAATCCGGATCTCACGCTGGACGCAGGGCATTTGTCGGTGGAGGAATGCGTGGACGCCATTCTCGCCGAACTTCACAGCCGCAAACTGATCGGTTGATCGCGAAGATAACTCATTCGATGACACCAGCAGGCCGCGCCCGGTCCATGTCTGCAGTCCGTACTGCCCACAACATTCTTCTCAACGCCACATGTCAGGAATAACCAAAAAGAAGATCGTGACCGGCCTGGGCTGGAATGCGGCAACACTTGTCGTCACGCAGGGAAGCCAGATGCTTGTGAAGCTCGTGCTCGCGGCATACCTTCTGCCCGAGCATTTCGGCGTTATGGGCATGGCTATTGCGGCCTGCGCCCTGGTGACCGTGTGTGCGGACATGGGGATAGGCGCGGCCCTCATCCAGAGGAATGACCAGTCGTTGACGCCTAAACACTGGAACAGCGCCTACTGGTTTAACTTGGCCTTCAGTTGGATAGCATTTGCCGTATTGGCGCTGGTCGTGGCTCCGCTCGCGGGCATGACGTTCAAGGAGAGCCTTGTCAGTGACGTTGTTATCGCGAACAGCGCAAGCCTGCTGTGGCTTCCCCTGTCGTATGTGCACCGCATCCGGCTTCAGAAGAGCATGCGGTTCAAGCCCCTATTCACGGGGGGAGTTTTTTCATGCATCGCAGGCGGAGCCGTGGGAATCTGGATGGCGATGAAGGGGTACGGAGTCTGGAGTTTTGTCGGACAAGGCCTCGCCGCTTCGTTGGTGCAGATTCCTGTTTACAGGACCGCTGTGAAATGGCGTCCGGCGAATACCTTCTCGATGAAGGAAACTCGAGAGCTCATGTCATTCGGCCTGTATGATGCGGCAATTCGACTTGTGGGCTACGCGTTCTCCCATCTTAACGTGGTGATTGTCGGTCTGCTCCTGACCCCCGCAGCGGTGGGATTCTTCACGTTTGCCCAGATCTTCACGGTGTCGGTAATCAACCCCATCAACCGACTGTTGAGGGGGGTCTTTTTCCCCGCCTTTTCCGGTATTCAAAGCGATCGGCCGCGGATCAAACGATATCATCTGGCCCAGATTAAGTATGTGTGTCTCATCATCTTTCCTTTCGCCACGGGAGTTTTCCTGTTTGCGCGAGTCTTCCTGACTGCGGTGTGGGGCGATAAATGGGCAGATGCCGTATTCCCGGTGCAGATGCTGTCCCTCTTCATTATTGTCTTGGCGGCCGGAGGGACCCCCGCGGTAATCCTGAAGAGCATCGGTCACATTCGTAAAACACTCCTGCTTCAGTGTATTCGCTTCTTCGTGATCAAGATTCCATTCGCTGTGGCGGGGGGCTATCTCTTCGATTTGAGCGGCTTTGTAGTGGCCCTCGTTGTCAGCCAGGTAGTCACATGGATTGTCGACTATGCCTTTGTCGCCCGCCATATCGACCTTCGTATTGCCGACATGCTTCGCGCTGTGTCGGTCCCGGCTGTCGCGTCTCTGACCATGGTGGCTGCTCTCTTTGGCGTACTCGGGTCTCTTCCGGCCGAGAAGCCTCTATGGATGCTGGCGATAGTCGCATCCGGGGGAATGGCGGTATACGCGTTGGCCCTCTTGGCTGCATCCCGAGTCATCGACGGCAGTGCGACCAGCCTGCTGAGTGAAATGAAGCGAAGCATTGCAGGTGAAGAATGAACGTATCAGAACTTAAGACAAAAGCAGACGCACTGGCCCGCAGGAATCGACTGACCGCTGTGCTGATTGGGACCGTTGGTCGGTCACTCTATCGCGGGGCCAGGTTCATATGGCGCTTCGTGCCGTATTTTATCAGGTTCCACCTGGTATTCGGTCCGGCAACGGGCGCCCGGATCATGGCGCGCTATGTGTGGTCTCTTGCGGGACGGTCCTACTACAACGAAAGAATCCGGAACGAGATCGCACGCCTGGGGGGTGCCGACACGCTCAAAGCCGGATCCGCCGTAAAGGAAGGCTATCTCTACCACGACCTTATCTTCCCGGATCGTTTCGCCTTTCCCGCGCATCGCAGCAATTCCGTTTCGCGGGCGGCAAAACTGAAACAACTCGTGCGACTGAAAGGCCGGCGTGTGTTGGACCTCGGTTGTTCAAATGGTTCGATGACCATGTCCGCCGCTTTGCTGGGCGCCGCAGAAGCGGTCGGTATCGACTATGACGAGCAGGCGATCAGAGTTGCGGAAGCGCTCCGCGACAAGTACGGGCTGAAGACAACAAGATTCATGCACGGCATGATCGAGCCGGGCGCCGTTTCTCTTCCCGAAACCGACGTCCTGATATGGCTGTCGAACTGGATGTGGCTCGTGAAGGCATACGGCATGGAACACGCGTTGGATCTTCTTTACGATATTCCTCGTCTATGCCGGGCGGAAGTAATGGTCTTTGAGAGCGCGGCCGACGACGGGATGGCGCCTATCAAAGGGTGGACGCAGGACGACATAGCGCGGACCCTCGAAGAAAATACGCCGTACACGGCGATCCGGGACGCCGGCCCTTTCAATGACAAGTGGAGAGCCGCCGGGAAAGAGCGCAATGTATTTCTCTGTACCAATCCCTGCATGGTTTTTCGAGGGAAGAATGGCGTCATAGAGCGGGTGAAGCGTAACCGTGTGAGGAAGACCTTCAGGGGCAACGCGCTCGACATTATGCGGCATGAAGTGTCCTGCCTGAAGCGTCTTGAGCAGTGCCCCTTCTTTCCTTCCGTTCTCGATGAAGGAGATAACTGGTTCGAAATGGAGTATGCCGGAACTGAAGTCACTGATGTCGGGCAACTCGCGGGCCTCGATGATATCGCCAGGACTCTTGTTCAGAACGGGATCGTGCACCGCGATATGAACAGGAAGAACCTGCTCTACAGGAACGGTCGTCTTTCGCTGATAGATTTCGAGTGGGCCACGATCGACGGAATAGCCCTTCGTGAGGAGGTGCCTGAGGGACTCGGTCGCGGTATGTATAATCATGACCATTTCGATGACGCCGAGGCGGCCAGAAAGGTCGTTGAATCTTTTAAGAGTAGTTCCTCTTGAGTTTTTCGGTGATGAACATCTTCTCTATATGCAGCGATCTGAGCTGCAACCTGATTCACAGGCCCTACACGGTTGCCGGTGCGCTGGCCGGAAAGCATCGCGTCCGAATGTTCGGCCCTCTCTTTGATCCTGAAGTATGGTCACCATGTGCGAAACCGGACTTCCCGCTGATCGTCGCCCGGAGCAGAGAGCTGGCGGAATTGGTCGACGAG
This sequence comes from Verrucomicrobiota bacterium, assembly GCA_018814445.1. Lineage (GTDB taxonomy): Bacteria > Verrucomicrobiota > Kiritimatiellia > JAHIZV01 > JAHIZV01 > JAHIZV01. Next base: position 6,215 of record JAHIZV010000081.1, read on the forward strand.
GCGGTCGCGCACCTCGCAAGTGAGCCTTGCGATCTCATATACTGCTGTCTGCCGAGAACCTTGTCTTTCGGCATCGCTCTGGAGATTAAGCGAAGACTCGGCATTCCAGTGTGGCTGGACTGTGATGACTGGGCTCTCGGCAGGAGAATGGAGGTCCCCGGCGGCCGGTGGTCCATCATGGCGAAGGCATTCACAGAGGCGGTTCTTCCGCCCCGCAAGCGCCACCGTCTCAAGTTGTGCGCGATCGATCTGATGATGGAAAGAAGGATTAGAAAAGCGGATCTGGTCACGGTGACGAACCCGTCCCTGCGGGAGGTGTATGGAGGGGATATACTCTGCCACCTGCGCGATGAAAATGTGTTTTTCTATGACGAGTCATGCAGAGAAGGCATACGAACGCGCCTGAAGATCGGATCATATCCGGCCGTTCTCTTCGCTGGCACGCCACTGAGGCACAAAGGAGTTGTCGAACTGTTGCAGGCGCTTCTCAACGCCTTTGATCGCCCGGCCGATCAACTGCGCTTCCTTCTAATGGGGTCGGAAGCGCAGCGGGAGGATGTGCTGGGAGCCGTCCCTGAGGCGCGTGATTTTGTGGTCTCCGTCGGCTTCATGGACTTCAAGGATATACCCGGGCTCTATTCTGCTGCCGACCTGGTGGTCATTCCACAGAAGAACACCTCGGGGGCGGGGAGGCAACTGCCTTCCAAGCTGGCTGATTCCATGATGCTGGATATCCCCGTCATCGCGTCGCGTACACCTCCTATAGAATGGGCGCTTGCGGGCGCCGGCAGACTGGTGTCTCCCGGCGACTGGGCCGGGATTTCGCGGGCCGTGCGTGAGACACTGGAAGAAGGACTTCCACATGAACGAGGAAACGGTCCGCTGCGGAGGAGGGGCGTTGAGCTGTTTAGGCAGTCGCAGGCCGTCGAAATGATAGACCGGCTTGCCGGAAAACTGGACATGATGAAAGGCGGCCGCCCTTGACCGGTCTGGAGTTTATCATTGAGGTCGCACGAAGGATCTCAGCCGTGTCGCCCGACGGAATTCTTCCGGGTCACAATGGGCCATACAAAGATCCGGAGACTCCCATTCGCAACATGGGGCATTGGTTGATCACGTTTGCAAAGTGTCATGACTGGACGGGGGATGACGCTTTTCTGGGCGCGATTCGCCCGTTAGCCACGAAGCTGCTCTCGAAAGAGGCGCGCCCCTTCGGATTCTCTTTTCATCACCGCGTGACTCAGAAGAAGGACCAGTGCAACGGTCTTGTCGGGCAGGCGTGGACGTTCGAGGCGCTCGTGGAAATGGACCGGAAGCTGGGAGGAACCGAAGGCGTGGAGCGTGCCGAAGAAGTGTTCCTTATGCACCCGTTCGATGAAAATCGCGGTCTCTGGAACAGGCGGGAAATCGACGGCAAAGTTCTCTCGATAGACAGTACATTCAATCACCAACTGTGGTTCGCGGCATGCAGTGCGATGATCAAGGGCCGGCAGCAGGAATTGATCAGGCAGCGAATCTCGCGTTTCCTCGATAGCATTGACCGCAATTTGACGGTACATGCAAATGGACTGATTCATCATCCAATTGAACATCTCACACTTGAGGAACGGCGCGAGAGGATCCCGCCCGTTCTTCGCCTCCGCACTGAACTCGGAGCCTGGCGGCGGGGGCAATGGCCATGGACGCGTCTCCCTACAGAAGAAAGGCGAGTGAGGGAGCGGGACCGACTGATCAAGAAATCCATCGGATACCACGCTTTCAATACCTACGCGTTTGCCCTGCTGAAGACACAGATGCCCGGTCACATGTTCTGGAAGTCGCGGAAGTTAGCGAACACAGTTGCTTATCTCCGTTCGCCGGACTTCATCAGCGGTCTGGACGAGAACAAGTTCGGGTACGCCTACAATCCGCCCGGCTTCGAGGTGCCCTATTCGTTGTGTCACCTCGGGAAGGAATCAGAAGAATCACTCGTTGCTCAGGCCGGGTTCTGGATCAACGAACAGTTGAGAAGATGCTACTCACCTTTGACCGGTCTGTTCGACCGCAATTCATCGGATCCGCTGACCGTTACTGCGAGGATATATGAAATGGCGCGGTGGCCCGGAAACCTGCTTGAATCGGTTGAGGTAGACTTCTGATGAAGCCGTTAAGCCAGGATGCATTCGTTTCGGTTGTCATTCCCGTCTTCAATGATGAAGACCGTATCCGCATAGTGATAGAAGCGTTGCTGTCACAGAGCCTCCCTCGGGAACAATTCGAAGTGATCATCGTTGATAACGGCTCCACCGACGGCACGGCAAAAGTCATAGAGGAATATGCGGGAAAGTATCCGGGCGTGATCCGTCTGGAGCGCGAGGACAAGATCCAGAGCTCGTATGCCGCACGGAACAGAGGAATCGAAGTGGCGCGCGGAGCGCTGCTTGCGTTCACTGATTCGGACTGCGTTCCTCAGCCCGAATGGTTGAGCGCGGGTTTGTCGGGCCTTGTCCGAAGCGGCGCCATTTGCGGCGGCGGCGCCATAGAGTTCTTCTACAGGTCGAAAAAGCCTAACATCTATGAATTGTCCGATTCCCTCACGAAACTCAACCAACAGCACTATGTAGAAGAGATAGGTTTTGCGGCAACAGCCAACTTCTTCGCGCGGCGGGAGTTGTTTGAACAGCATGGCGTTTTTCAGGCTTCACTGATTTCCGGGGGGGACTTTGAGTTCGGCCGGCGTTTGACCAGTGAAGGTGTCAAAATGATCTATATCGCCGACGCGAAGATACTTCATCCTGCCAGGGCGAGTTTCGGTGAAATCCTCAAGAAGTCAGTTCGCGTTGCTGAAGGAGAGAAGGTGTTGGCGGCGTCAGGGAGGCTTCCTCATGCTCCAATATCCCTAAGGCGGTGTCTGCCTCTTCTGCGGCTTCCCATAGCGCATGAAGTACTGAAGCAGTTGACCTTCAGGCAGCGCGTCGGCTTGCTCCTGGTGAGCAATGTGTTCCGTTATGTCAATCTGTGGCTGAGATTGCGATGAACCGGGAATCCCGACCTCTTGTTTCGGTTGTCCTCACCACGTATGAGAGGGGAGTTCTATTCCGGCGCGCGTTTGAGAGTGTTCTGCGGCAAACATACAAACCTCTTCAGATTATCGTTGTCGAAGACGGTTCGGAGAGCGGAGTGAGAGAATGGATGGAAGAGGCGGGCCACCTCGAGGCCGTTCAGTATGTGCGTCACGATACAAACCGCGGATTAGCGGCGGCGCGCAATACCGGCCTTGAACGTGCGGAAGGACAATTCGTTGCTTTTCTTGACGATGATGACGAGTGGTTTCCGGGTAAGATTGCTGCTCAGGTAGATGCTTTGGTCCATTCTGCCGACGGCGAAAAGGTGGTCGGAGTCTATTGCGGTCTGGCGTATGAGGATTCCTTTGGAACTACGGATCGCAAACCGATACCGAACGGCAGTTGTCGAGCCGCTCTCAAGCGTTACGGACTGAGCGCTATTCCCGATAACAGCGGTCTTTTCTCCATCGACTTGCTGAGGGATCTGGGCGGATTGGATGAAACGTTACGGTCTCACACCGAGTATGGGTTCTGGATGCGGCTGGCTGAACGGGATTACCACGTGACTTCCCTTGATTACGTTCTCATGCGGGTTCATCAGCATGGTGATCATCAAATGACGAAGGACTACGCTCCTAGAATTGCGGCGTCCGAGCGCTTTCTGTCGTATTGGGAGCCGCGTTGGGTTGAGTGGTACGGGCGGCATGTTTCCTCCCGACTGAAGCGGGCTTTTGTCATCACGGCTTTTGCGGGAACGGCGGAGAATCTACTCGTGTCCGGTCGTCTCGGAGATGGGTTGCGATGCTGTCGTTTGGCTCTGGCTGAGAGTCGTTTCGACTTGAAGGTCTTCGGGGCCATACTGGCCGTCCTGGTGCGTGTTGTTCTCAGAAAAACCGGACTCTACGCGAGACTGCGACAGGTCTGGCGCGGTGTCAGGGGGGCAACTTGACGCGCTCACAAGCGCGTTCTATGCTGTCCCCTCGTCCAGTGGAGAGACCCGATCAGATGTCAACTGATTCCGACCCGTTACAGACAGTCGAAAACATGCGCGGCGAGATAGTTTTCAGAGAGAAACTGTCGAAGCAGCATGTTGATGGCGAAGTTCTTCTTCCGGATTACTTCCGGAAAGAGGAGCATGACGAGATTATTAGTCGCCGGATGGATGAAACGCGTTCGCGTATGTCCTCCCTGAATCAGCAGGGGGTGGCCATTTCGCCGTATATAGAAATGGGTGCGGAGAGAGGCTTCAGGTCTCTTGTTCTTGAAAACGAGTTCGGAGCTGCGGGCATAGCGGCAGATCTGTCCTTTCATCAACTGCGGACGATGCCGCATTTCGCCGGGATGTTCGGCATGAGCAAACTCCCTTTGCGCGTGTGCTGCAACGCATACAATCTCCCTTTTCGAACTGATGCCGTCCCGTTTGTTTTCTGTTACCAGTATCTTCACCATTTCCCGGCGTTGGCTCCCGTAATCGAGGAGATTCACCGAGTGCTTGGTTCTGGTAGATTCCTGTTAGACGACGAGCCCTTCAGGCGGCCAAGGGTGGTGCTCTACAGAAAGCGACACAGTGTCTATTCAACGTGGGAGCAGAGAAAGCCTGCGTGGCTCCGGTTTCTGGAGGATTTCTTCTCTGAAGAGAAATGTGATGAGGAATCTCACGGTATTCTGGAGAACCATGACATCACGATCAACGAGTGGGCGGAGGCTCTCTCCAGGTTCGATGATGTGGAGGTAAGCCTGTTTTCCGGGCACCGGCGTTTCCGAAGCCGGCTTGGCGCGGGATTCCATTTTCGCAATCTCATTAATGCAGCACTGGGAGGCGGTGTCGCGGGTCTCTGTGGCAAGGAGTCTGACGGCGTCATCGTTGAGGAACCCGAGGATGCATTGATATGTCCGGATTGCCGGACCGGCGCTAACGGACAGATTCCCGCAGAAGTACGTCTGATCCGGTCAGATGACGTGCTTACCTGTTCATCCTGTTCCGCAGCTTATCCCGTAGTGGACGGTGTTATTTTCCTGCTGGCGAAGACTGACATGAAAGAACTGTATCCGGAGTACGTCATTTAGACCAGGATTGAGACAATGCCAACTAAAGCACATGTATACGCTATTGGACTCCTGATGTTCCTGGTGGTCCTGTGGGCCGTTAAGACGGTTATCAGTGGCCGCTTTGGCACAATATCCATCATGCAGGGCTCCCTTGTCTTCATTCCGCCGCTCGTTTTCATTGCCATGTCGATGCAGAATCTCTGGCTCGGAACACTGATTGGACTCATGCCGGTGGCCTTTGCTCTGCCTGTCTTCCCGCTCGACCGGTACCCGATCAAGTTTCCCCTCGCCGTCATAATTTTCGGCCTTGCCTTTGCTCAGATGATCATTCATGCGAGCCGCCGCACCGCCGGGAACCTGGCCTCGAAGTGCATGATGGGTCTGGTTATGATCATGGGCCTCTGGCTTCTCTATGAGCGTCCCGGGTCTGCCCGGATGGGAGGGATTGGTGGAGCTGGAGAAGCGATCTCCTATTTCCTTGCAGTTCTGGCTTTTCCTGTTGTTGTGCATCTCGCGTCTTCGACAGAGTGGGATGTGAGGCAGAACTTCAAGATAGTGTTACTCTTCGTGGGCGCGAGTTTCGGTGGGCGATTCATCACCTACTTCATCACGATGTCGAAAATCGGGTTCCATCTGCCGAATCTCTTCTCATATGCAGGCTGGTTCCTTGCGGGGGTTCTCATGGTCTGGATTTTTGAGAAGAAGAAGAAGGGCCAGGCCAACTTCTTCTTCATCCGCAATCTGCTCTTTGCCATATGTGGACTGATAGTCCTCGGCGTCCTGTCCCCGCACCGCGCGAGAATCTGGTTTGCCATGGCCATTGTGGTGGGCATTGCCTACCTGTATGGGCACATGAAAAAGGCCGTGTTTCTCATTATCCTGATAGGTGGCTTCGGGCTCCTGCTGGCCGTTACGAACTACTCCAGACTGCCTGCGGGAATGAAGCGTTCTCTGACTACCTTTACTCCTCGGGCATTGGTTCGCGATGCCCGTCGCGATTTCGGTCGTGAGGGTATCAGTGCCGAGGTCGGGTGGTCATCGGGGTGGCGGACTTACATGTATAAGCAGGCGTGGCGGGAGATCAGGCGCAGGCCATTTACGGGCAACGGGTGGGCTTTCTCCATAGAGGAATTACTGGCTTCTCTATCGGTTGTTGATGCCCAGCAGGCGATGGCGCAAGGTCTCGCGACAACTGGGGGGTATCATAATTCTGTCGTACAGTTGGCCGTTTCATGCGGATTACCTGCCGCCCTTTTCTTCGTAATCGCATACATTTCGATAGTGCGGCGTTTCATAATCAAATTTCCACAGATTCCCAACGCGGATATTCGCATGATTGCCGGGGGGGTATTCGGCTACTTGATCGCCGATACGGGACAGATGCTCACCAATGGAGCGGGATCGTCCATGTTCGACATGTGCGTGATACTGGCTTTTCTCGAAGGCGTGATGATGCGCGTTCGAGCGGAAGAGCAGTCGGTGGCCGTGAAAGAGACGGTGAAAGAAGCAACGCGCTCGAAGATCGCAGGAATGGGCGGCGGAGCAATGCCGGTACGTCCTCGGCCCCGACCTTTGCAGAGTTGAGGCGGGGCCATACCCCTGTCTCGAGAAAGCTCCTACGACTATGGTCCAGACATCTTCCAGCAGACTTTCGGTGGTCACTCCCAGCTTCAACATGCTTGACTACCTCAAGCGTTGTCGTGCATCGATTGCGGACCAGGGCCTGGACGGCGTCCAGCATGTGATCATGGACGGCGGCTCGTCTGATGGAACCGCCATGTGGCTTTCTTCGCAGGAGCCGGTTGAATGGGTCAGCGAGCGCGACGAGGGAATGTACGATGCCGTGAATAAAGGATGGGCGCGGTGTGACGGCGAGATTCTCTCCTACCTCAACTGCGATGAGCAGTATCTTCCCGGAACGCTGAAGTTCGCGCGGGACTACTTTGAGCGGAACCCATCGGTAGACATGATATTCGGAGATGCCCTTCTCGTAAATCCCGACGGCTCGCTGGTGTCCTATCGAAAGGGCTACCAGCCCCGCTGGTTTCATATCCTTTCATCACACCTTTACGTCCTCTCATGCACGATGTTCTTTCGCCGAAGAATATTCGACGAGGGGTTCAAGTTTGACACGACATTCAGGAATACCGGCGATTCAGATTTTGTGGTGCGTGTTCTCCGGCAGGGATTCAAGGTGAAGCATGTACCCAGATTTTTCTCGGTGTTTACGTGGACGGGGCAGAATCTGAGCGCCGATGAAAGTGCCCGCGCCGAGCATCTCCGTATGTTCCAGTCGGCGCCGTTGTGGGTAAGGGCCCTGCGCCTTCCGTTGAATGCCCTCCGCCTCGTCGAGAAAGTCATGAGTGGCGCGTACCGTCAGCACCTGCCGCTGGAGTACCGTATTTACGGGCCGGACGATCTAACCAGGCGCGAGAAGTTCGTCGCACAGAAAGCCTCGTGGCACTGGCCCTCCTGAGAAACTGACTCTTCATGACTCCGAAGGACAACATGACCTCCCCGGGTGGAAGAATCGGCATCTACTGTCTTGATCAGGATCACAGTACGACATCGTCTGTTGGATTGTATAACTACTTGAAGCGTCTGATTGGCGCTCTCTCGCAAATGCCTGATCCGGGATTCGAGGTGGTCCTATTGCTTTCGTCCGCAAACAGGGACGAACTCGTCCCGAAAAGCCGACCCGCGTGGTTGAGCACCTACATATGCGCGGGAGCCTACGGATCGGGTTTGCGCAGGCTCAAGGCGGATCACATTATCGTCAGACGTTTGATCAAGGAACTCCGCCTCGAAGTAGTTCATTTTCCCAAGGGATGGCTGCCTCTGGTCCCTGTTCATGGCGTTCGGACTATCGCCACGCTGGCAGACACAATCATGCACTACTACGCGGTCCACTATCCGGGTTTCGTGTCGGTGCCGAAGCTTAAGTACTTCAACTGGGCGACTATGCATACGCTGCGCAACGCCGATAGAATAATTACGATTTCGAAAGCAAGTCGTGAGGCCCTGTCCGATCTACGGAAAGAATGCCGAGAGAAAACTACCGTGACGTACCTGGGTCCAGGGCTTCCGGTCCGGCCCATGACGGTGGAAAAGGAATTCGACTTTCTGGTCATGGGGTCGCGGGTTCCCCACAAAGCCACGCCCGAGACTCTGCGTCTGCTCGCAGACTACTCACGACAGAAGGGGCTCGAGGCATCCGTTCGGGTAGCGGGTCTATCCGGCTGGCCTAAAGAGTGGGGGCAGGAGCCCGCCGGTATGAGCATTAAGTACCTCGGGAAGGTGCCGGACGAGGATCTTGTGCGCCAGATGGGCCGGGCCAGGGCCCTGGTATTCCTCAGTTACATCGAGGGTTTCGGTCTGCCGCTGATTGAGGCCTACGAAACCGGAACGCCCGCCTGCTATCGAGACAGCACATCTCTGGGTGAAATTATGCGCGGGGTTCCCGGAGGTTGGGATGGTGGTGACCAGGCAGGATTCTCCAGGGCTTTGGACGAAGTGATGGAGATGTCGCGGCACGAAATCGCCGAAATAAGAAACCGTCTCCGCAATGATTTCAACTGGACGAGAACAGCGGAAGAGACCCTTGAAATCTACGCCGAGGAACTATCAGCAGCTCACACCTCTACAGCAGGAAATTGATGAGTTCTAACTCCATAGTGGCCATCTGGTGCGAGCCGATGTCGGCCTATCCGGAGCGATCCCCATACCATCCTGGAGAAGGGTACCCGGAATACCCCTTTGGCTCTGAGAATACAGGTGGGGACAACGCCGTGTATGAGGCTGTAAGACAGTCTTTCCATCTACTGGGATACGATAAAGAGCATTACGGCGAGCGAGTATGGAATCCCCTTGGTCAGATCGTGCGGCCCGGCGATGTCGTCTTTATTAAGCCTAACATGATCGCGCATAAACACCTGTATTGCGACGACTGGGAGTATGTCATTACCCATGGTTCCGTCGTCCGGGCGGTTCTTGACTATGTGTTCATCGCGCTGGATGGGTCCGGAAAGGTCATCATCGGAGATGGCCCGCAGACAGACTCCAAGTGGGGCTCGATTATTGAGCGAATGGGCCTGAAAGAAATTCAGGACTTCTATGCATCGCGGGGCCTTGAGATCGAACTTGTTGATCTGCGTGACGAGCATTGGATCGAGAAGGACGGAATCTACATTGATAAAATCAAACTGGCGGGAGATCCGCGAGGAGGAAGAATCTTCGACCTCGGCTGCCGCAGCATGTTCGCCGAACTTGATGGACAAGGCCGGAAGTACTACGGCGCATTCTACGACATAGATGAAACAAATCGCCACCACTCGGCGGGGAAGCATGAATATGCGGTTTCGCTTTCCCCGATTGAAGCCGATGTGTTCATCAATATTCCCAAACTCAAAACACACAAGAAATGTGGTCTCACTGTGAATCTGAAAAGCCTTGTGGGCATCAACGCCAACAAGAACCTTCTGCCCCACTACGTTTTCGGCGGGCCGGAAGAAGGCGGCGACCAGTTCGACAAAGCGCAGGCGAGAGGGCGGTTGGAAAACACGCTGGTCGTGAAAGCGAAGAAGGTTCTCCTGCGGGACAACAAGCTGGCGAAGTTTGCGGCACGCAAGATAAAGAGACTGGCCTACAAAGTGTTCGGCGACACGGAAGAAGTCGTGCGCTCGGGCAACTGGCACGGTAACGATACCGTCTGGAGAATGTGCCTCGATCTAAACCGTATTCTAATGTTCGGAAATCCGGACGGCACGTTCCGTGGGCAGGCCGATCGGAAACGATTCCTCTCCGTTGTCGATGGAATCATAGGTATGGACGGGAATGGCCCGGTTGCCGGCAAGCCAAGATCTGTCGGGGTTGTTCTTGCCGGTGACGATCCGGTGACGGTAGATGCCGCGTGCGCCCGCTTGATGGGTTTTGACCGCCGGAAGTTAGCCATCATCGCTCGCGCGTTTGATAAGCATGACCTTCGGTTGACCGAAGCTGAACCCTCAATGATCCGCATAAAGAGCAACGTTCGCGAATGGGATGCCGGTCTTCACGAGTGGCGGGATAATGAATCCCTGTCCTTCGAGCCGCACTTCGGCTGGATTGGGCAAGTGGAGCTGTAGCTGGCGATCGGACTGATCATGTGTCATTGCGAACTGAGTTGCTGTGCCGCCAACTGTCAGGTCGAAAGTGAAGCAATCCAGTCTCGATGCACACTGGATCGCTTCACCGTCTCCCGTACGATGTTTGCGTGAGTACTGAGTTCGCGATGACAGAAGGCGAACATAAATATTTGCCCGCTACCTGGTGTTATGTCAGATCTTTTTCATAAACTGCCATACTCGTTGAAAGTCCTGGCGACGGGATTCGCGGCGAAGGCGAAGTGTCGGCAGAAGTACGGAACGTTCTTCCGGCAACATCTTGAGTTCCTGACGTCGAGTACTGTTGCAGAACAGGAGGCAAAGGCCGCTGAAGAGCTGGCGGAGTTTCTCAAGAGAACTGCCGGCGCCTGCCGTTTCTATGCCGGGATTCCGGCAGACGGCGACTTGCGGAAGATGCCGGTACTGACTAAAGCTCTGGTGGTCGAACGATATGAAGACGTGGTGACCGGTTCGCCGTTGGTAACGGTCAAGTCGAGCGGCACGTCGGGCGTCCAGCTTGCGGTTCCCTATGCGGAAAGTTCATATCAGCGGGAGTACGCGTTCTGGTGGTATCATCGCAGTTTCGCCGGTGTGAAGAGGGGGGGCCGCGTGGCGACGTTCGGCGGCCACAAAGTTGCGGATGTTCGTCGAAAGCAGCCACCGTTCTGGGTTTTGAACAAAGCTGAAAACCAGGTTCTGTTCTCATCCTATCATCTGTCCCCCGACAACCTGGGCCACTACATAGCGCAATTAAACAGCTTCAAACCGGAGTTTATTCACGGTTACCCGTCGAGCATCTACCTGGTCGCGCGTTTTGCGCTCGAGAATGACGTCGAATTCTCATTTTGCCCGAAGATGATTGTTACCGCATCGGAGACTACACTCGATTTTCACCGAGCCGTAATCGAGAAGGCCTTCAGATGCAAAGTCTACATCTGGTATGGAAACACCGAATACTGCGGGCATATCACCGAAGGTCCCGATGGACGACTGCGCGTTCAGCCGTATCACTCGTACGTGCGCGTGCTGGACGAGAAGGACGCGGATGTGCCGCCCGGCGGGGTGGGGCGCATTGTCGCGACAAGTTTCTCGAATCCGGTCTTTCCTCTGATCAACTACGACACGCGGGATATCGTCAGGGTCAGCGAAGATCAATCCTCCGCCGGACAACACGGAGGCTTGGTAATTGACTACATCGAGGGTCGCGTTGAGGACTACATTGTTACGCCTGAAGGGCGATGGGTGGGACGATTGGATCATTTGTTCAAGGATGCGAAGCACGTGCTCAACGCACAACTGGTACAGGATCAGCGTGAAGCGTTGCGGATCCGTATGAAAGTGGATTCTTCATACGACACCTCGATCGAAAACATAATCAGGAAAGAGGCGCGTCAGAGGCTCGGTGACGCCATTGAAATCCAGTTTGAATACGTCAAGGAAATCGAAAAAGAGGCAAACGGAAAGTACAAGTTCGTTGTTCAGAAGCTGACTTTGAAGTGAGGATGGAAACATGAAGCAAGTGAGTCAGAACTACAAGACCGGCAGCATTCGACTTGAAGAAGTCGACACGCCCGCATTGAAACCCGGCGGAGCTCTCGTTCAGACAGCGTGCAGTGTGATTTCGGCCGGGACAGAAGGCATGAAGGTTAAAGAGGGAAAGATGTCCCTTCTGGAGAAAGCCAGAGCCCGGCCCGACCAGGTTAAGAAAGTCGTCCAGTCGGTGCAGCAGCAGGGCCTCAAAGCGACCTATCAGAAAGTGATGAACAAGCTCGATTCCCTGACCCCTCTCGGATATTCAACTTCGGGAATCATCAATGCAGTCGGAAGCGGCGTACCGGATCTGACGGTCGGTCAGCGCGTCGCCTGTGCCGGCGCCGGCTACGCCAACCACGCGGAGGTCAACTTTGTGCCGCGAAACCTGATTGTGCCGATTCCTGAAGGTGTGTCTATGGAACACGCGGCATTCACGACAATCGGATCCATCGCCCTGCAGGGATTTCGTCAGTCGGGAATGCAGTTGGGCGAAACAGCATGCGTCATCGGGCTGGGTCTGCTTGGGCAGATCCTGGTGCAGATTCTGAAGAGCGCCGGCGTCAACGTGATCGGCGTGGATCTGGCAGAGGATCGATGCAAGCTGGCGCGCGCCCTTGGGGCCTCAGCGACAGGAACTCCGGACGACCCCTCGCTGAAAACGGCGATCAAAAGTCTGACCTCCGGTGCCGGAGCGGATTGCATCTTCATTTGTGCCGGGGGCTCAAGCAATCAGCCTGTTGAATTTGCCGTTGAAGTAGCGCGGGACAGGGCCAGAGTCGTGGATATCGGGAAGACGAGGCTCGACCTGTCATGGAAAGACTACTACGAGAAAGAACTCGATGTCAGGTTCTCTCGTTCATACGGACCCGGCAGATACGATCCAAACTACGAAGAGCGAGGAATCGATTATCCCATCGGCTATGTGCGCTGGACCGAGCGCCGCAACATGAGCGCATTTCTTGAGCTTGTCGCAAAGGGAGCCGTGAATCTTGGTCCGATCATTTCCGGGGTCTTCCCATTTTCCGAAGCCGAGAAGGTCTTTGCGGACATGGCCGAAGGGAAAGCCTCCGGTTTGGGAGTCGTACTCAAGTACTATGCAAAAAGCCCTGAGGCAAAAGTGAGACCTCAGATTCAGACCGCCGAAGTCAAATCAGGCCCCACGAAAGGGGCCGTACGCGTAGGCGTGATCGGCGCGGGAAACTATGCCTCCAGTATGCTGCTTCCTCACCTGGTCACGGATGCTGAGGCGTGCCTGGCGGCGGTCGCTACCGCAAGGAGCCTGACCGCGGCGGACGCAGCCAGGAAGTTTGGCTTTGAGCGTTCCGGTACCGAGTACAAAGACATACTGAATGCCAACGATATCGATGCGGTGGTGGTAGCTACGAGGCACGCATCCCATGCATCAATGACTGCCGAAGCGCTTCGGGCGGGAAAAGCCGTGTTTGTTGAAAAACCGCTTGCGATTGATTTCGCGGGTGCCGAACGAATACGTAAAACCATTGTCGATACCGGGAACGACCGTCTTCAAGTCGGCTTCAACAGACGTTTTGCTCCGTTGGTGATGAAGATGAAAGAGGAGCTTGGCCTCGTCAAGACACCCCTCGTCATGACCTACCGGGTTCATGCGGGACAGATGGATTCAGGCTCGTGGTACCTTGATTCAGCCGAAGGCTCGCGTTTCCTCGGAGAGGCCGGTCACTTCCTTGACGTCCTGGCCTACCTGACAGATGCCAGGCCCATTTCCGTTTTTGCGTCATTTCAGCAGCCCGGAAAAATCTCGGCAGACGATCGGGAAAACATGGTCGTTACAGTTGACTACGATGACGGTTCTGTCGGCAGTCTGCTTTATCTGACCCAGGGAGCAACCAAAGTACCGAAGGAGTATATCGAGGTCTTTGGCGGGGGCAGGACGCTGCAGCTCGATAATTTCGAGAAACTCACAGTCTACTCGGGCACCTCAAAGACTATTCATAAGTCCGGATTGGATAAGGGACAGAAGGGCGAGATGGCGGCGTTTGTGAAGGCAGTTCGCACGGGTGGTCCCATGCCTGCAGTCGTCGACTGCCTGCTGGACACAACGCTGGCCACGCTCGCCGCGGATAAGTCAGCGGCTGAACGCCGCATCGTGCACCTTTCCGAATTCTGGAGCATTGAAGAAGCGCAGTAACCCACCATCTGACAGCCGGTATCTGCAATCCGGCATCATTATCTTCAACATGACTTTGTCCTGGTACATCAAACGCCTTCACGCGATGTCTCTGCGTGAAGTGCTCTTCAGAATCCGCGTTGCGCTCAGAAAGCGGCTTTGGCGGATCATGTTGAAATCTGGGCGCGCCTACGGAATGCCGTCGGGCGGGTTGAGTTCCACAGACTTCTCTCAATCAGGGCAACCACTGGATCTTTCTGCGTTGTCAGTGAACGGAGAGGCCCGTGACCTGATCAAAGAAGCAGAAGTGTATCTGAGACATGAATGGCGTTTCTGGGGCCGCACGGATTGTTCTGAAGGTCCGATAGACTGGCATCTTGATCCGTCAACCGGGAGGCGGGCGCCGGCTGTATTCGGATTCGACATCAACCACCGCGATGGTGATTCAGTCGGGGACATTAAATGGATATGGGAGAAGAATAGACACCATCATCTCACTGTTCTGGCGCTCGCCTATGCGCTGACAGGAGAGGAGCGTTTCGCTGCGGAGGTGGAAAGTCAGCTCCAGTCGTGGATCGAACAGAATCCCCCGTTGATCGGCGTGAACTGGACTCATCCTCTGGAGCATGGCATTCGGCTCATCTCGTGGGCCTGGTGTGAGAGGCTTTTACGGAGATCGCCGGCACATGAGAGACTCTTTGGAGAGGGGCGCGTCCTCTGGAGCAGTATTCACGCTCACCAGAAGTTCATCGCGGACATGTACTGTCGGGGATCGTCCGCCAACAATCATCTGATCGGCGAAATGGCAGGCCTGTACATCGCCTCCTGCGCATTTCCTGTATTCGAAGCAAGCGACGGATGGCGGATGTTGGCGAAGAAGATTCTTGAAGAAGAGTTGTCGCGTCAAACATTTCCATCGGGATTGAATCGTGAGATGGCGTTCCCTTACCACCTCTTTGTATTCGAATTTGCCATTGCGGCATATGCCGAAGGTCAAAGAGCACAGGACACGTTTTCTCCCCAGTTCGTTGAAACACTGCGCAGAATGATCGAGGCCGTTCCATCGCTGACAGACATGGGGGGAAATCTTCCCCGGTACGGCGACAGTGATGAGGGGAGGGCGGTGCAGCTGCAGGCGTCGTCCGCCTCGCGTGATGCCTGGCTCTATCATGTTTCGCGGCCGCTTCTTGGCGCGAGCGAACCGCCGACCGATGAAGGTCAGCTTGCCAGTGGCGTTCTTCTTGCGGGTCTACAGATCACGGGGCAATCAGCCGGATCCGACAGATCCGTCGGATCGGTCGGATCGGTCGGATATGAGGATGCCGGTATCTACGTGCTGGCCTCCAGTCGAGGCACGCCCGAGGAAGTCTTCGTCACCGCTGACGCGGGTCCTCTTGGCTTCCTGTCGATCGCGGCTCATGGACATGCAGACGCCCTGTCTTTCACTCTATCGGCCGGCGGCAGGGCCTTTTTTGTCGATCCGGGCACGTTCGACTACTACTCGCAGCCGAAATGGCGTCGGTATTTCAGGAGTGTCTTTGCCCACAATACGCTTGTAGTCGATGGTGAAGACCAGTCGGTACAGGAAGGTGCGATGATGTGGGGGAGGCGTGCGGAAGCGGGCGTATCGCGATGGGAGCCCGATGACAGCGGAGGAATACTGGAGGCGTCTCACGATGGTTACAGGGGCGTGGGAATCACACATCGGCGCCGTCTCAGGCTCGCAGGCAGTCACCTTGAGATTGTGGACGCTGTTGAGGGCCAGAAATTCCATGATCTGCAACTTCGCTTTCATCTCCACCCGGACTGCAGGATTGACGGGTGCGCCGCGCGGTCCGTGCGAGTAAGGCGTGAGCAGATTAATGTTGAAATCACACTGCCTGAAACAGTTAAACTGCGCATCGTCAGGGGCGGCGCAGATGCGGGTTGGTATTCGCCTGCTTACTCCGTCCGGCAGGAAGCCACCACCTTGATTGGTGAAGTCCGCGGTGAACTGCCCTTGGAGTTGCTCACTTCGGTCGAGGCGCACTGCTAATGAAGATAAGCATTTTTGGCTTGGGATATGTCGGCGTTGTAACTTCCGCGTGTCTTGTCAGAGACGGGTTTGAGGTCATCGGCGTCGATGTCAATGCGGCGAAGGTGGGCATGATTCAGCGGGGCGAGACGCCCATCATCGAGCCCGGATTGTCGGATCTCCTCAGAGCTGGCGCCGAGTCCGGAGCTCTGAGCGCAACGGTCTCCGCGGATGATGCCGTCGCGAAAAGCGACATCTCTCTCGTCTGTGTCGGCACTCCGAGCAGGCCTGATGGGGGCCTGGACGATAGCCATGTCCGCAATGTGTGCGAAGAAATAGGCGCGGCTATTGCAGCGAAAGGACGCGAGCACGTCGTCGTTATTCGAAGTACAGTGCTTCCCGGCACCACCGATATCTGCGCGGGTATCCTGGCTGGTCAGTGTGGGGAGCAGAAGGCGCACGTAGCATTCAATCCTGAGTTTCTGCGAGAGGGATCGGCAATCCGCGACTACGATGCGCCGCCGTACACTGTCGTTGGTACCCGCGATTCAATCGCTGAGAACGCCGTCCGGGCCGTGTACGCTCCTATTAATGCTCCCGTAATTGTGACACCGACGCGCGTGGCGGAGATGATCAAATATACGGCTAACGCGTGGCATGCCACAAAGATCACTTTTGCAAATGAAATAGGCCGGATTGCGAAAGCTGTGGATGTGGACGGCCGTGATGTCATGGCTATCATCTCGCAGGACGACAAGCTGAACACATCGTCGGCATACATGAAACCGGGTTTCGCGTATGGCGGTTCCTGTTTACCGAAAGACGTCAGGGCGATGACGCATTTTTCGCGAATGAATCATATTCCGGTGCCTTTGCTTGATTCACTTGCTGTGTCCAACAAAGCACAGATTGAAATCGCCCTTGAGAGAATCATGTCCTCGGGCAAGAAACGTATTGGCATGCTCGGGCTTGCGTTCAAGCCGGCGACCGACGACCTTCGGGAGAGTCCCGCTGTGGAGTTGGCGGAGCGGCTTCTGGGCAAGGGATACGATGTGAGGATCCTGGACGGCAGTGTTCACGAAGCGCGGCTGATAGGCGCCAACAAGCAGTATATCGAAGAGAAGATTGCACACTTGTCGTCTCTGATGACGGCAGACGCAGCCGAGTTGATGTCGCACGCTGAACTGCTGGTCATCTGCAACGGATCTCCTGAATTCCGCGAGATGGTTGCGGAAAACGCCGTGCCTGACGTGCCTGTTCTGGACCTGGTGGGACTCTTCAAGTCGCCACCTGAAAGCGTGGATTACGATGGAATCGCCTGGTAGCATGGGGCGCAGTATCCTCATCATTGTCGAAAACCTTCCCGTTCCTTTCGATCGCAGGGTCTGGATGGAGGCCACAACGCTCAAACGGGCCGGCTATGACGTGAGCGTGATCTCGCCGACAGGGAAGGGATATGAAGAAGTGCGTGAAGACATCGACGGCATACATGTGTACCGTCACCATTTGCCTCCCGAACACAGCTCGGCGTTAGGATACCTGAGGGAATACTCCTCGGCTCTGTGGAATGAATGGAGGCTGGCGCGCAAGGCCTACCGCGAACACCGGTTTGAGCTGATTCATGCCTGCAATCCTCCGGACCTGATCTTCCTGGTGGCGATGTGGTTCAAGTTTCTCCACGGGGTGAAATTCCTTTTTGATCACCACGATCTGTCGCCGGAACTCTACGAGTCCAAGTTCAACAAGCGCGGAATCTTTCATCGTCTCACGCTCTGGGCGGAACGGGCCACGTTTCGTCTGGCGGACAAAGTTATTTCGACAAACCAGTCCTACAAGGATGTGGCTGTTTCTCGAGGGAAGAAACAGCCCGAAGACGTGCATGTGGTGAGGAGCGGGCCGGATCTCGATAAGTTTCAGCCCGTTCCCGTTAACGGTGCGTACAAGAGAGGGCGAGAATATCTCGTCGGCTACATGGGAGTCATGGGCGAATTCGACGGAGTAGATCATCTCGTCAGGGCCGCCGCGGAGTTGATTGTCAAACGTGGTCGCAAGGACATCCAGTTCTGCTTCATCGGAAGCGGACCTTGTTTCGAAAAGCTTCAGAGTCTTTCCCGGGAACTCGGTGTGGCTGATTTTGCGGAGTTCACAGGACGCATCCCGGATGCCGACATGATCGAGCGGCTGTCTTCCTGTGACGTGTGCGTCGACTGTGACCCGCTCAATCCGCTTAACGACAAATGCACGATGAACAAGATTCTTGAGTACATGGCCCTCGGCAGGCCTATCGTGCAGTACGACCTGCTGGAGGGCAGGCGCTCGGCGGAGGATGCGTCGCTGTATGCCGAGCCCAACAACATCAAGGATTTAGCCGACAAGATCGAGGAACTCCTTGGGAATCCGTCCGGCAGAGAGAGAATGGGGCAGATCGGGCGGGAACGAATGATTCGGAAACTCGAGTGGAAGCACCAGATTCCTAAACTGTTGGCGGCTTACGAGTCACTGTGGTCGCGATAGACGGCCTGCTACGTAGAGTGAATACTATGTCTACTCCTCAAGTCAGCGTAGTGCTTCCGACTCACAACCGCGCCGATATGCTGGCGCGCGCTATTCAAAGCGTGCTGTCGCAGACGTTCACTGATTTCGAGTTGCTGGTAATTTCCGACCACTGCGAGGATCACACGGCCGAGCTCGTAAGAGGGCTGAAAGACAACCGGATTCGCTATCTCGAGAACCGACGCAACCCAGGCGCCTCCGGTGCGCGGAACACCGGGTTGGAGGAAAGCCGCGCACCGTACATCGCGTTTCTGGATGACGATGACGAGTGGACTGCAGACAAACTTGAGGTACAACTTCCCGTCCTTCAATCATCCCCCCCATCCGTAGGGCTGGTCTATGCCTGGATGGACGAATATGATGACCGGAAGCAGAAAGTGACGCGCACCATTGCGCCGACGTTGCGCGGCGACGTGCTGCCGCACATGCTGGACAAGCAGGCAATCGGCGCCTGTCCCACGATCATTATCAAGCGCGAGGCCATGGAGAGGATCGGTCTCTTTGATGAAGAGCTTCTTCGCGGCAACGACGGAAACTACTGGCGCCGGATAAGCAGGCATTTCGAAGTTGATTATGTTCCGAAGATCCTGTGCCGGGTACACATCGGCCACTCGGATCGCATCAGTATTGAGTCAGTCGAGAACGTGAGGAAGGCGCTATTCGCTCTGGAGAAAAGACGGGTTACGTTCAGCGCGGAACTGGACCAGTATCCTGAGGCCGGCGCGGCCCTGTACTCCCGCATCATGTGCTTGCGCTTGAAGGTGCATCGATACCACGACGCGTTCAAGGCGTGCAGACGTTTATGGGCGCATCCTGTTTCATTCAGGAGAAAAGTGAGGCTGACCGCTTCGGCTGTCCGAGAATGGCTGGCCACAAGCACGAAACGGCTTCTTATTGCGGCGCGGTTGGTACGCTGACGGACATATCATGAAACTGCCCGATCGCTTTATACTGGAAGACGCGTTTCGAGGTCTGCGACCCGCACCAATGCGTGTGGGTTTCGTCGTCCCTCACGTTGGCAGGTATGGCCGCGTGATGCCGTCCACGCGGATTAGGTGTTACGACGTCATTCGTCATTTCAGGTCTGCTCCGTTTGCTGTGGAGTTGTTTAAACCGCGGCACGATTACCGCTGGGTGGTGTTTCAGAAGTGCTTTGACGAAGAGCATCTTCGGCTTGCTGTGAATCTGAAAGTGAGGGGCGCCGCCGTTGCCCTCGACATAAACGTCGACTATATCAATCGAGATCATCAGTCTGCCGAAAATCAGCGGCTCGCGGAAAACCTGCGGAGGATGATGGCGGTCTCCGATGTCGTGATCACCGCAAGTCCGCGTCTGCGCGAAGTCTATTCCCCGTTCCACTCGAGGACGGTTCTTATTGAGGAGTCGATCGAGGATCGCTTTTTTCGCGTCAGAAAGGTCCACACACAGGGGGACTTCGTCACGTTGATGTACGTGGGCTACGCCGACAAGGCGCGCGAACTTGAATTGATTCGGCCAGTACTTGAAGATCTTCGCACGCGGCACGCACTGCGACTACTGTATATCTGCGAGCGGCCGCCCGAAAACAACTGGTTTCCCGGGGTGAAGTTCATACGCTACAGACACCAACGTCTGCCGGTCAGTTTATTGCACGGGGACATCAAGCTGGCTCCGCGCGATCTTAGCCATGCGAACAGCCTGGCCCATACGTACACGAAAGTTGCTTATCCTCTGGCTGTAGGCGTGCCGGCAGTGGCCAGTCCTGTCCCATCATATATCGGGCGGGAAGTGGTGTTATGTGAGACAACCGCGGACTGGCATGCGGCGCTCGAAAGACTGATAGTTTCCTCGGAAGAAAGAAACAAGCAGGGCGGGAGAGGGCGTCAGTATGTTCAAGCCCATCTCTCAATGAAAACGATAGGCCGCCAGTATGAAAGACTATTCACAGCGGGTTGAGTACTAACAGCAGGAGGTAATGAATGATTTCCGAGGGACGTCATCTCGATCGAGTCAAATATCCACGCACATGGTTTCGCTCTCGCAAGGGCAGAGTTGCTGAAATCAGAAAGCTCCTGGCGTCTCTCCGAACAGGCATCGATAAGGGTCTGCATTTAGGATGCGGCGGCACGAAACTGCCGGGATTGATAAACTGCGATCTGCATGATCCGAATGCTGACCTCAAGGCAAACGCGACGGAACTTACCATGTTTGAAGATGGCTCCATCGACTTAATCGAGTCACATCACATGATCGAACATCTGTCGTTTGAGGACACAGAGCGTGCGTTCGCGGAGTGGCATCGCGTGCTGCGTGCTGGAGGCCTCGTCGTGCTTACGTTTCCCGACATAACCGCCGTCTCGCTCAAATGGCTGGTGTATACAATGGCGTATCCCGTAGTTCCGCGGCCCGACAAACTGGACTACATCGTGAAGATGTTCGTCGGCTCGCAAGAGCATCCCGGCATGTTTCACAAGAACGCCTTTGACCTCAGGCGCATGTCGAGGACGCTATCAAAACATGGCTTTGACGTGGAATTCACTGTATGTCCATATCCGATGAGGCCGACACCTTCAAGACTGGTGATAGCAAGAAAACGACGTTCATTTCCATAGGTGAAATCCCTGATCCCTCAGGACGGGTCAGGTCGTCCGGCCTTCATGTCATGTCGCGGAAACGGAGGCCTTTTTTTATGCCCGGAAGTCTGATACAAGAATCACGCGCAACAACAGGGGATAGTCATGCCGTTTGAAATTGAGAGTGTTGAACTGGGTGACGTCGTGGTCTTGAAATCCAAGGCATTCGGCGACGACCGGGGTTTCTTCATGGAAAGCTTTCGCGCAGATCAGTTCGCGGAGCTGGGTCTGCCGACGCAATTCGTTCAGGATAACCACTCGAAATCCTGTAAAGGTGTGATTCGCGGCCTCCACTTCCAGTGGCGGGAGCCCCAGGCGAAACTCATGCGCGTTACGCGGGGGGAAGCGTTTGTTATGGCTGTCGATATCCGCAAGGGATCGCCGACACTCGGACAGTGGTATGGCGCGGTCATTTCCGAGGACGACAAGCGCATGGTCTTTGCTCCTCCTGGATTCGCACGAGGATTCTGCGCTCTCTCCGAGTGGACGGAAGTGCAGTACAAGTGCACGGCAGTCTATAATCCTGCCTGCGAATCCGGGATACGCTGGAATGATCCGGCCGTAGGAATTGACTGGCCGATCAAGGAAGCGTTGTTGTCACCCAAGGATGCGAAGGCGCAAACGTTGGAAGAATGGCTGGCGCGGCCCGAGTCGGATGCTTTTCAGTACGGTTGATAATCCGCCGCCGGCTACTTGCGAATACCTTTGTACCACTCGATAGTACGGGTCAGCCCGTCTTCAAAAGAAGTACTGGCGGTGAAGCCGAAGGACTCCCTCGCTCTGGTCGTATCGAGACATCTCCGGGGCTGACCGTCCGGTTTTGACGAGTCCCACGTTATCCTTCCTTCAAATCCACACAATCTCGCCACAAGCACGACGAGCTCCTTAATCGAAATCTCAGAACTGGCTCCGATATTGACCGGTTCAGATTCCGAATACTGCTCTGTCGCCAGCACAATGGCGCGGGCGCAGTCATCGACGTAAAGAAACTCGCGCGTCGCGCTTCCCGTTCCCCACGCGATGATCTCATCGCTGCCTTCATCCACGGCTGCCAGGCATTTCTCAATGAGCGCGGGAATGACGTGTGAACTTGCCGGGTCGAAGTTATCTCCCGGGCCATACAGATTCACGGGCAGAAGAAAAATGGAGTTGAATCCGTACTGCTGGCGGTATGCCTGTGACTGGACAAGAAGCATCTTCTTCGCGAGCCCATAGGGCGCGTTCGTCTCCTCTGGATATCCATTCCACAGTTCCTCTTCTTTAAAGGGCACCGGAGTGAATTTCGGATAGGAACAAATAGTGCCTACGGCGACGAACTTCTCGATATCCCTCTTACGGGCCACTTCCATGAGCTGTGCGCCCATCATGAGGTTGTCGTAGAAGAAACTTCCGGGATTCTCCCTGTTGGCGCCAATGCCCCCCACTTTTGCCGCAAGGTGAATGACCACATCCGGGGCGCCGTCCAGAAAAGCTCGCTCTACACCGTCCATTGTCACGAGGTCGTAGTCCTCGCTTCTGGGTATGAAGACGTTCGTGCAGCCGTTGGCCGCAAGCTGATCGACAACATATGATCCAAGAAAGCCGGCTCCGCCGGTAA
>JAHIZV010000082.1 GCA_018814445.1 Verrucomicrobiota bacterium
CCCGGCTCAGCAAGCTTCGCCCTCCATGAAGAAGGTTGACGGCTCTGGAGGGCGAACTTTACGTGAGCCGTGCATGGCGGACGCCCCGGCTCAGCAAGCTTCGCCCTCCATGAAAAAGGTTGACGGCTCTGGAGGGCGAACTTCACGTGAGCCGCAATCGGTGATTGCGCACAGAAACGGAATTCGTATTCTCCCCGTATGTGTGCGTTGCCACAAAGAAGAAGACCTGCTCATCATCCTCCGATTCATCGTTTCAATGACCCCACGATGATCTTTGTCACGGTTTGTCTGCGAGTGCCCAATCCCTACAACTGTTTTGACAACGAACAGTTTAGGAATTGCCTGTTAACTTCATGGCAAGATTCACCTGAATGGATTGTCGATCAGTATCTAATAATGCCGGACCATCTTCACTTCTTCTGTGTTCCTGGAACATGGGAATATCCAAGCGTCAAGACATGGTGTCAGAAATGGAAGAGTCTTGTGTCACGACAGATACCGGAACGTTCGTGGCGTTGGCTCTCAGGCTGTTGGGATACGCAGATTCGTGATCGCACTCATTACGATGAGAAGATCGCCTACGTGCGCATGAATCCGGTGAGAAAGGGATTGGTTCGCGATCCGGATGAGTGGGTGTATCAAGGTACGATCATGCCCGTGAGATGGTAACAGCCTGGTAACCGTAGAAGGTTGACGGTTCTGGAGGGCGAACCACGCCACCGAAGGCGTGGCAAGCTTCATGCCTGCCCCGCGAATCGCGGGGTGAGCCGTGCATGGCGGTCGCTGCGGATCAGCACGCTTCGCCCTCCATCATGAAGGCTGAACAAATCGGCTTTTTCGTGTACGTTTTAGAGGTATTCGGGCATTACGATGGGCGCATTCCTTTAGTTTCAGATTGCGTATTATCTGCGTACTTGATAAGTAAAACGTTTCAGCTCAACTGGTATCGTTCTGTTTCAGGAGACAACTGTGATGAGAAAACTTATCCTTCCGCTACTCGCCATTTACGTTGCCTTCGGCTCTTCTGCATTAGCCACCCCGCCCAACACTGCAATTCTCGACGCGCAGCCGACCGAGTACGACTCCATGGATCTACGGGGTGTGTTTCAGGGAGGTGCGGGACAGCTTGCGCCGAACAGTGTGATCACAAATCTTTACGTCACATGGGACGCGACCTACCTGTACATTGCTCTGCAGGGGTGGGGCGGCAGCGACAAGCTCGCGGTCCTGCTGGATGTCGATCCCAGTAACGCGGTGCCGACCGGCGCCACCTCGACCGCCGACTGGACGGCGACAGCTCCGGACTATATCGGGTACAACGATGTCAGTTGGCAGGCGGCAACGAACGGTGTGAGTTTCGGCGCGGACTACATGTTTGCGAGCCAGGGCACCTACAACAACGTGCTCCGAATCACATACAACGGCGCTACCGTAGATACAAACGAAGTGGACAACATCTTCGACCAGGGGAATGGCGCAAATCCGCAAGGAACAGCCATCGATATGGTCGCGAGCTACCAGGGCAATAACGGATGTGATTTGCAGGGCTTCGAGGTCCGTATTCCGTGGGCGGAACTGTTCTACTCAAATCGCTTCGGCATCGTTGGCGCAGGGGACGTCGTTCCCACGAACGCCATGCTTCGTCTGTTCGCCAACATTCACAACGATGATTTCAACGCCGGGTGGAGTTCGTCCGATGTGATCCCCCTGCAAACCAGCAGCAACTACAGCTATGTCGCCGGACTGCTGACTCTCGACAACTACGTGGAGATTCCTCTGGATCAGAACGGCGACGGCATCCCTGACCTGCAGGCGGGCGACGTGAACGCGCCCTTCATAAAGGCCGTATCCGGTGTACAGGGCAAGCGGGTCGTCTACGCATTGTGGAACGAGAATGTGACGGGGATCAGCGTCTCTAATACCGTCAACTGGTCCGTCAACGGGAGCACTCCGGACGTCATTGACCAGACCACGCCGAACACCGTGCTCATCTCGCTAACGAACGATCTTCCCTCCGCCGCAACGCTCGTGAGCCTAAGCGCAGCAGGGGTTGAGGACAGCAGTACAAACTCGAAGACGGCGCGCCTGTGTTTCTATCCTGCGAGCAGCGGCATCGAGACCGCGGTGACCGTCAGGTTCGTTTTACAGAAGAACTCCGGTCTCGGCGCCTCTCCCGGCGCATCCGCGTTTCACATCAACGGCTCGACGCCTCCGCTCGAATGGGGGTATCCGCCGGCCACTTCAATGCCCCTGAGTCTGCTCACGGGGACACTGTACTACAAGGATGTCACGTTCCCGCCGGGCAGCCCCCAAGTTGTCTACTACAAGTACAGCGGGAAGCTGAACAACACCGGTACGAACAACTTTGAAGCCATACGCGCGGCCGACTACATGGATGCCTCGCGCGAAATCACGCTTAACCTCCTCGGGAACGACATGGTCATCACCGACTACCTGGGTGTGGCCTCGCATCCCTGGCGGGATAAGAATGACACGAACGTTACTGGATATGCCAATCTCTACAGCGACTCGCATCGCGGTGATGCGGGCGTCCGTCAGCAGAGAACGATCACCTTTCAGGTCGATCTCTCCGCACGCGATCTATACGGCTATGACAGGGTGTTGGTTCAGGGCTCAGATCCTCTTCGCGGCTTCAATGAATCCGGCGTAGGAGTGGTCGACTGGGCAGGCCGGAGCTTTGTTGGATGGGATGTGGGTGGTCTGACAATGTACGACGACGGAACGCACGGTGACACGAACGCGGCCGACGGGATCTATGCGCGCACCTGGATCTGGACTACGGACGGCACGGATTCGACCGGTACCTACGTGCCCGATTTCCCGAGTTCGTTGGTCGGCGGCGATACATCAACCGATCCTTACCTCGGCTTCGGTTGGACGGACCGGAGAAGTCCCAAATCATTTGCTTATAAATTCTATGTGGCCGATTTCGACACGGAGACCTATGTCGAAAGCCCGACAGCCAACATCGAGTACTACATTGAAGACAGCGATGCAGCGGGCGTGGTTTTAGCCCCGCACGTCTGGTCGAACAACGACCTGCCGTTTACGAACACGGCCAATCCTGCTGTGATAACGGACATCGCATACAACGGCACGAACGTCGTCGTCACCTTCACAAACATCACGCTCCAGATGGAGCATGGTGTGGAATCGGCCGACACTGCGGAAGGGCCGTGGAACGACTACGGCGCCGCTGCAGGAGGTGCTTCCGGCGTATGGAAGGTGTCGCTGAATACGTCAGACAGAGAAGTCGTCCGGGTCTACAGCGGACCTGGAAGTCCTGCAGGACACGTATACTGGTCGCCCGCATTTGTTCCGGCGACGGGCGGCACGGTTCAAGTCTGGTACAATCAGAACGGCCGTGTTCTATCCGGTGAACGAGATGTCAATTGGTACGGTTCACCGACATGGACGCCCACGCCGATGACGTTCCTCAGCAACGGAATCTGGACGATCGATGTGGTGGCCGGTTCGGGAACGAACGTCTACGGTGAGTTCCTGTTTACGGATGCCTCTCCCCCGCCATGGGACAAGAACGGAGGGGAGGGCGGACCGAACTACAGCATCAATATCGGCAACCGGGCTTCCTGGTCTCCGGACCCTGTCACGAATGGCGGCGTATTGACGATCAATTACAATGCGACCAACACCGCGCTTGCCGGCGCGAGCAATATGTACTTCCACGGTGGATATGACGGATGGGAAGGCAATGGCTGGGAGGATGTTCAGGAGAACCCTCGTCCGGCGATGACCAACGTCGCTCCGGACCTGTGGACGATCTCGCTCGTGATACCGTCAAACAAGACGATGACCGTGAACTGGGTATTCACGACATCGCCGCAATCCGGCGCTCCGGGCAGTTGGGACAATAACAATTCTCACGACTGGGCTGCCTTTATCGGTGATTGGTAGACTGTCGGAGAGGCAATAAGAGCGGTCCCGGGACTACGACACTCCAAGGGATTGATAAGTCGATCTCAGAAGACACGGACACTGCAGGAGAACTTGGAATGAAAAAGAGACGAGGTTTCACCCTCATCGAGCTGTTGGTCGTTATCGGCATCATAGCCCTGCTCGCAGCCATCTTGACGCCGATTGTCGGCAGTGCGCTTGAAAAAGGGCGTCGAACTGCCTGCCGCAATAATCTCAAGCAAATCGGTTTGGCGATGCTCATGTATGCAGGCGACTGCGACGGTTGGCTGCCTTTGCATGTGGAAAAATCTGCAGAGCAATGGCCCTGCGGGGAAACACCTGACTATCCTTTGGATTCCCAGTACCCGCTGACCTGGACTGCGAAACTGCTGAATAATCTGGACTACGTTACGGATCCACTCCTGTGGATTTGTCCCAGCGACAAGCGTGACTTCAATGTTGATGTGAAACCCGCGGATGACATCGACAACATCACTCAGATCAACATCAGCTACATGTTCATTGCCGGTCACTATCTTGACTCCCGGGAGCGCCCCTCAATGGCGCCTGTCATGGCCGATGAATCCAATGATCAGGAGCGAGGTGATGCGACGCCCGGCAACATGCCTGACATCGATAAAGATGATAACCACGGCGAAGACTTCCGGAACGTCCTCTTTCTCGATGGGCATGTGGCCAGTCTTCGCGGTGCGGATACGGCCAACAGTATTTTCACAAACTTGGTTGAGACGAGCGTGCTGCAGAGTATAGACTGATCCCTGTTCAACAGGAGGGATAAGTGTCTACGTTGCGAGCGGCTCAGTGGTTCATAGGCTTGGCTTTTTTCGCGGCGCTTCTCGCTGTTTCTCCTGCCGAAACGGTAACGGTTAGTCGGCGTGTCGCTGCCTACTCTCCCGACAATCCCCGCAAGATGAAAGGCTACTTTCCAAGCGGGGCTGATCTTGAGGTATTGGGCGACGCGAAGGCCGGAATGGTCAAAGTCCGTTTTGTTTCCCCCAGCGGCAAAGAGGTCATCGCCGCGTGCCGCCGTGTGGATCTTGGCCTGCCGCCTGCGGCCGCGGTCGCTGCTTCCCTGGATCGCGATTCCCCGGACATCTCCCCGAAAAGCGGCTCTGACGTGTGGAATGAGGTTTCCGCTGATCGGATGGACACGAAGGAGCTCAGTGATCGAGGCAAAGAAGCGATGAGTATGCCGGGGCTGAAATGGCGGCATGCTCAGACAGACCATTTCGTTGTTCACTACGAGCACGGAATCTTTGCGCGGAAGGTCGCACGTATGGCCGAGTTCTACTACGATTTCATTTCGCAGGATCTCAAGTGCAAGAAGGATCTTCTGGCCGGCAGATCGCATATTTATATATTCCGCACTGAAGAGAAGTGGAAGGAGTTCCTGGCAAAGGGCGGGAACGCGAATGACTGGGCCTTTTCGTATGTGCTGGGTCCGGCCATGTTCCTTCAGCAGGCGGACGGCACGAGTTCAAGCGCCGACGTGCTCGCGCACGAGATGACCCATCTCGTTCTCAACCGCTTCTTCCGGACCAGGATCCCGACATGGTTGAACGAAGGCATGGCCGAATGGTACGGAGAATTTGCCTATTCGGCATTCAAGGGCATCAAGAAGAGCCAGCGCGCTCAGTTCAAGCGGCTTGTCTATCGCTTCCCGGTTGACGATCTTCTTTCCGCCGAGACCTATCCGCAGGACACCGAATCCGTGCACGCCTTCTATCAGACCTCCAAATTCCTTGTCGCCTATCTGAGGCTCGAATGGCCCGAAGAGAACTTCATCGACCTGATAAACGAAGTCATGGCCGGCACCGAGTTCGACGCAGCCCTCGAACAGAAATACGCCATTGCCTCAAGAGACGATCTCGCCAAAGGTTTCAAGAAGTTCATTGAGTAGGGTGGATGCCGGAAGACAGAAGACAGAAGACAGAGGTCAGAGGTCGGAAGTTCAATCCTTTGTCGTGAACTTCGTCGTTCTGCTCTGTCGACAGTGGGTGAGGCTTGTTTGTTGTAAGCGTCGGAGTAGTGCTATATATTTGGTCGAGATATGAGGAAAGGGGATGTCATCAAACTGGTCCGAGAGCATCTCGATGATCTCCGTACATTCGGGGTGTCGCGGCTGAGTCTGTTCGGGTCTGTCAGCCGTGATACCGCATCTCCTGAGAGTGATGTCGATTTCATTGTGGAGTTTGATCGCCCCCTGGGTCTGTTCGAATTCTTTCGCCTCCAGCACTATCTTGAGGAACTACTGGATGTAGACAAGGTTGACTTGATTACGCCAGGGGCCATCAAGCCGGCGCTCAAAACGCGCATACTTTCGGAGGCTGTGGATGTCGCCTAGAGACTGGAAATTCCGGGTCGAGGATATTCTCGACGCCATCGAACGAGTCGAGGAATACACTCGGGACATGTCCGAAGAAGAGTTCTGTGCGGACAGTAAGACTGTGGATGCCGGTTGTTGGATGTCAGAAGGCAGAAGACAGAGGCCCGTTGACTGGCCGACTGATCACTTATAGCTGATTGCTCCCTTTCCTTGGTAACACGCCACGCTTCCATACACCCACACAATGGCGGCGATCGGGCGGCTCTCCCTTTCTCCCACACGCCCATTCCCCCTTTCTGCTGCGGCACTCCCACACGCCCACACTTCCATACCATCTTGCCTGTAGATTGCCTGAAGACGGCTCGGATGAACCTCGCCCGCCATGATGATTCTGGAAATCGGACTAGTCTCCTGCCGCCACCTCTGCTATACCCGATCAAAATTCTTGGAGGCAGGACTGGCTATGTATCGCGACAATCCTTTACGCAAGATTTCATGGGCGGACTTTCAGAAACTCGACCTGATGGAGAAGGGTCCCTTCTTCATGCGGGGGGAAGCCCCGTATCACGCGCTTATCGCACAGCAATTCGACCGGGGACTTCTCGATCGCGTGTGCGAACTGTCGAATAGGATCCGCAGTATCGCGAAGACGAGGGGAGGGGCCAACTTCCTGCGTGATCTTCTCTGCGAAAAAAGGGCCATGCTCTACTTCGCACAGCCTTCTTCACGAACCTTCCTGTCGTTCCTGTCGGCATGTCAGACAGTCGGGATTCAAACGGCATCGGTGCGGGACAAGTCGACGTCCAGCGAGGTCAAAGGTGAGTCCCCGGATGACACCGTGCGGACGTTCAGTTCATATGTGGATATGATCATTATGAGACATCCGGTCGGCGGGTTCTGCGAGAGGATCGCGTGGCTGCTCTGCAACACGTCCCGTTCGGTTCCCGTGATCAACGCGGGGTCGGGCCCCGATCAGCATCCGACGCAGGCGCTACTGGACATCTACACGCTCCAGAGAAGCTTCGAAGACGCCGGCGGCATTGAGGGCAAGAAGATTGCGTTCGTTGGAGACCTTGCGCGGGGACGTACCGTCAGGTCGCTTGCATGGCTGCTGACGTACTATCCGGGCGTGAAGCAGTATTTCATCGGGCCTGAGTCGCTTCAAATCGGCGAGGACGTGACGCAGCAATTGGATAAGGCCGGAATGGATTATGAGGTCGCCTATGACTTCGAGAAGGTCATACCCGAAGTAGACGCGATCTACATGACGCGGATCCAGGACGAATGGGATGTGGAGAATGAAAGCCAGGCGATCGACACGAGCGGTTTCCATTTCAGAGAAGAGCATCTGAAGATTCTCAAGAAGGATGCCGTACTGATGCATCCTCTGCCTCGCAGGGCGGAAATGGATGTTGCCGTCGACGCTGATCCACGAGCGAAATACTGGCGGCAGGTCCGCAACGGGATGTGGGTGAGGGCAGCGCTGATTCTGATGATATTCCAGCGGGACTCAGAGATCGATAGGTACTATGAAGATCTGACGGGGTGATGGAAGAAATAGAGTGGTATTATGAAGCATTTGATTACATTGGCGGATTGGACGTCTGAAGACGTCGAAAGTGTTCTTGAGCTTGCGGCGAAGGTTAAAGCCAAGCCTGGAAAATATGCCGGCATGATGGCGGGCAAGACTCTCCTTATGGTCTTTGAGAAGCCGAGTTTGAGAACCCGGGTGTCCTTTGAGACCGGGATGACGCAATTGGGTGGTCACGCAATCTACTATGACATGAGCACATCGCCTCTGGGTGCGGGCAAAGAGACGATCGAAGATACGGTTCAGACCGTAAGCCGGTATGTGGACGTCATCATGGCCAGGCTTTTTGAGCATGACGCCGCCGAGAGGATGGCCGCCAGCAGCAGCGTCCCCGTGATCAATGCCCTCACGAACTACTCTCATCCGTGTCAGATTCTCGCCGACCTGCAGACCATCAAGGAGATGAAGGGAAGGCTCGCAGGTCTCAAATTGGCCTATCTGGGTGACGCGAACAACAACGTGACCCATTCCCTGATGTTCGGGTGTGCCCTGACCGGCATGAACATCTCCATAGGATGCCCGGTCGGAGCGGATTACAGTCCGGCGCAGAAGGTGATCGAAACGGCCATGAGTCTTGCGATCAAGGATGCCGAGGTCGAAGTAACCCACGATGCCAGGCAGGCCGCCAGGGACGCTGACATTGTCTATACCGATTCATGGATGAGCTACCATATTGCAGCGGACAAGCTTGAGGAACGGGTCAGGGTTTTCACTCCGTATCAAGTGAACGCCGATCTCATGGGCTTGGCGGCTCCGGATGCGATCTTCATGAACTGCCTGCCTGCCGTTCGCGGATATGAACAGACTGCGGACGTCATCGACGGCCCCCAGTCCGTTGTCTTCGACGAAGCCGAGAACCGCCTTCATGTGCAGAAGGCCGTGATGTTGAGACTTCTCGACTTGGCGTGATCTGCGAGTTTGTCGGGGAAGGGACGTAAAGGACCCAAGGGACCTAAGATGGACAAAGTTCAGGCAGGCGAAGCGAGGAGCCCGAGGATTCTCCTTGTGAAGCTCAGTTCCCTGGGCGATCTCTTCCATGCTCTCCCCCTGGTGCGCGTTCTCAAGCGGGAATTGGGCGCTCGTATCGACTGGGTCACGCAAGCTCCGTATGCCGATCTTGTCCGGTGTTTCGACGATGTCGACGATGTGATTGTCTTTCCCCGGAAATCTTTCCTTAGGTCGCTTAGGTCCTTCAGGTCCCGATTGAGACAGGAGGAATACGACCTGGTCCTGGATCTCCAGGGCTTGCTGAAAAGCGCGTTTGTTGCCGGCCTCGCAAGAAGCCGCCGCAAGTTAGGTCCGTCCTACTGCCGAGAGGGGTCTCACATCTTCTACGGAGAGATCGCCGGCGAACTTAACAAGGAACGGCATGCCGTCGAAGAGGGTCTTGATTTTGCCCGGCATCTGGACCTGTCGGTCGGAGAACCGGAGTTCCCGATGTCTTTTCCTTCGCTCAATCTCAGCGAAGGCCGTCCTCGCATTGCCCTCATTCCCTGCTCCCGATGGGAAACGAAGAACTGGCCTGTTGCTCATTTCGTGGACGCCGGGAAGATGTTGCGGCGCGAATTGGGCGCCACGCTGTTTCTTTTCGGCGCGCCGGAGGACGGGGAAATCTGTCGCCAAATAGCCGCAGGATGCGGGGATGGGGTAGTGGACCAATGCGGAAAGACCTCTCTGATCGAGATGGGAAGTTGGCTGAGTGAAATGGATCTAGTGATTACCGTTGACTCCGGTCCCATGCACATGGCCGCAGCACTGCAGAAGCCGGTGCTCGCTATATTCGGCCCAACTGATCCGGTCAGGACGGGACCTTTCGGCGACCGTTGTGAAGTACTTTACGTCGACTACCTGTCCTGCCGCCCCTGTTTCTCGCGATCCTGCCTCAGAGACGAGAGAGACGTCGCTTGTCTGAAGATGCTTTCTCCGGAGCGAGTAGCAGCTACCGCAGCCGGAATGCTGGAGATGCCGCAGACGCCGCCGAGTTGAATCCCGATGATTGATCTCTGCTGACGACTCACAGCCATTTGACTTTCGACGCGATCCGCGTATCATACAAACGTATGAATGAGGCGCCTCAAAAGGAAACCACGCGGGAAAAGCTGATAGCAGCAGCATCGAGGCTATTTGCCGAGCGCGGTTTCGACGGGGTTTCCGTCCGGGAGATTGTTGCGGCAGCGCAGGCCAATCTCGGAGCGATCACCTATCATTTTGGCGGGAAAGAGGAGCTGTTTGCCGCCGTTATTGAGACCAGGATTGAACCGCTCATGGCGATTGCGAAGGACGTGATGGGTTCCAGCGCATCACCCAAACAGAAACTGGCGGAAGCATTGCATCGCTCGGCACAGTATATTCTACATGAGGATCCGACATTGAAGGTCTTCTTTGCGGAGGCCATGCAGGGGGGATCGAGACTGCCTGAAGCGGCAGTCAAATCTCTTGATGTGCGCAACAAGATGGTCCAAAGGTTGATTGAAGAAGGAATTGAGCGAGGAGACTTCCGCAACTGCGATGCGGAACTGGTCTCGTGGTTCTTCTTCGGGTCGATCATGTCTTTTGTCCTTCACCGTCCTTTACTCCATCCTGAATTCAGGCGGCAAGCATATCCTGAGGACTTTGTTAGGAAGATAGTGGATGAATCATTGGAGATTTTCTTCAAAGGAATTGAAGCATGAGGGCATTGATGCATAAGCGAATCATGGTCTATCTGGTATGGAGCCTTCTTCTGACTTGTTCCCGGGGGGAGGAGGCTGACCAGACGTACGATCTGGACCGCTGTCTACGAGAGGCGCTGACGAGAAACCCGTCCCTTCAGAAACAGATGCTGAACATTTCCAGGGCGGAAGAGGATGTGACAAGCGCAGGCGCAGTCTACGACACAACGGTGTCGCTGTCCGGAGGTTACGAGGATACGGAACTCAGCAGTTCTCTCTTCTCCCGCAATGGAAATACGGAAACGTGGGATGTGCGGGGTGGTGTGATCAGATCCTTCTCTTCGGGGACGCGGATAGGCCTGGAGGCTTCAACGCAGGGGTTCGATTTCATGCCCACGTCCAGCGAAGCTGCGAGTCCTTTTGCCGGGGAGTTTTTCAACACCGCGGTGATTCTGAGTCTCACACAGCCGATTCTGAAGAATGCCGGAGGAAGTCTGGACAGCATGCGGATTCATGCGGCGGAACTCGGAGTTGATCTGGCGAGGCTCGATTACTTGAGATACCGTGATCAGATGGCCTTTCAGGTACATGCCGCGTACTGGGACAAGTTCGCGGCAGACAAACTTCATGCGGCCAATCAGGCTTCCGTTGACCGGGCCGCATCTCTTCTGGAGATAAACAGAAAGAAGTCCAGTGACGGTCTGCTTGACGAAACGGATATCCTTGCCGCGGAAGCGGTTCTCGCAACGCGCGAAGTCGATGTTCTGACGAGGAAGAACAGGATTGAAGAAGCAGGCGACGTTCTCAAGCAACTGATGTTCTTGCATCCTGAAGAATGGGATCTTGTTGCTTTCATCTTCCCCGACAGACTTGATGTCGAAAATGAACCGGAGGCATCTCTTCCGGAAACGCTGGATAAAGCTCTCTCGCACAGGCCCGACTTGCTGGCGATCTACCAGGCCGAACAGCGCGCGCTCGAAGTCGTTGAAATAAAGAAACAGGGCGTACGGCCCGACCTGTCGGTCAGCGGCGCGCTGATGCAGGGAAACGACGCCGACACATCATGGTCCGATTCGGTCTCGCTGGACAAGTCGGGGTGGTCAGTCCGCGTCGCGCTCGAAGTGCCGATCTTCCGTGATCGGGAGAAGGCGGAACTCCGACAGGCCGAACTTGAATTAGAGCAGATACAAGAGGGCATCGCGGATATCGAACTCCTTATCGAGCGTCAATGCCGTTCCGCGGTTCGCAACCTCGACACTGCGTGGAAAACGGTCGCGGCGACGAAGAAAGCGTTAGACCTGCAAACGAAGAAACTCAGTCTGGAGGAGGAGAAGCTGAGGCAGGGCCGCTCGAACACCAGGATTATCATGGACTACCAGGACGATCTGGAGTTTGCGGAGAACAGCTATCTCATTGCGCTCAGCCGATACAGAATTGCGGCGGCTGAACTTGCGCTCGTCCGGGGCGATATCGTCGATCCGCTGCTGGCGCCGCTCCCCGACGAGCACGGCGTATCCGGGGTGGGGGAGGACGCGCGATGAATATTGCTGAATTCTCCGTCAAGAATTCGATTCTCAGCAATATGCTGACGGTCGTGGTGCTGGTCGTTGGTTTGATCATGACCGTCAGAATGCAGAGGGAAGTATTCCCGGTCGTCGATCTTGACCTTGTCGTTATCTCTACGCGTTATCAGAACGCCTCGCCGGAAGAAGTCGAGGATCTGATCACCGTGCCGCTGGAGGACGAAATCCGCGATGTGGATGGCATCGACGAGTATACGTCCACGTCTGTCGAGGGCATTTCAGTTATCGTTGTGCAGGTCGATCCGAACGCGAAGTACAAGGAGCGTGTCTTTGCCGATATCCAGAGAAAGATCGAGCAGATCACCGACCTGCCGGAAGAGGCGGATACCCCGGAAGTCGAAGTCCTGGTCATTGATAGGCCTGTGATCCGTGTGGCTCTTTCCGGGACGGCCGAGGAAGGCGTGGTTCGTGACTATGGCGAGCATCTCGAACTGATATTGGAGGACATCCCGGGCGTCAGCAAAGTCGAGAAAGATGGATGGCGTGACGAAGAGTTCTGGGTGGAAACTGATCCTTCCGCGCTGGAGGCTCAGGAACTGTCTTTGACCGAGGTGATTCGGAGCCTCGCCCAGCGAAACATCAACCGGCCCGGCGGAAAGGTCACCGTTGGTACCGAAGAGATACTGCTGCGGACGATCGGCCAGTTTTACACGGCCGACGAAATTGCAGATGTGATTGTCCGCTCCAACAGCGATGGCAACCATGTGCGGGTCAAGGATGTCGCATCAGTTATCCGGACCTACGAAGACGACGCGGCGTTCACGCGCGTCAATGGACACCGCGCGCATATCCTCGTTGTCGAGAAGAAGGAAAGCGGAGACACGGTATCGATTGCCAATAAGGTTAAGGAAGTCATTGCGGGGGAGGAGCTTACAAAACCAGCCGGCGTGGAAAGCGCGTTGATCGACGACACGTCCTACTACGTGAAGCGGCGCTTGAGAGTGTTGAGCAGTAATGGCCTGATCGGCATGGTCCTGGTCACGGCCAGCCTGTTCGTATTCATGAATTTCCGTGTGGCTCTTGTGACCGCTATCGGCATCCCGTTCTCATTTCTCGCGACGCTCATGATCATGTCGTTTTTCGGGGTGACGATTAACCTTATGACGATGTTCGGACTCATCATCGTTCTGGGTATGGTGGTCGACGACGCCATCATCGTC
Source organism: Verrucomicrobiota bacterium (assembly GCA_018814445.1). Taxonomy (GTDB): domain Bacteria; phylum Verrucomicrobiota; class Kiritimatiellia; order JAHIZV01; family JAHIZV01; genus JAHIZV01. The sequence continues at coordinate 13,269 of JAHIZV010000082.1, forward strand.
GGTGAGAATATCTTCCGGCACATGGAGGAGGGAATGGAGCCCGGGAAGGCGGCTGTTCAGGGCACATCAGAGGTGCTGACTGCCGTCACTTCGACCGTCCTCACTACGGTTGCCGCTTTCCTTCCTTTGATGTTTGTGCCCGATATCATCGGCAAGTTCCTGAAATGGATACCTATCGTTGTCATGATCGCTCTGCTCAGTTCTCTGTTCGAGGCACTCGTTATTCTTCCCTGCCATGTTTCGGACTTTGTCCGTCCGCTCAAGCGTTCGCGCGCACGTGTTGACGATAAACAGGCCGGCCATCCGATCATGGACGCTTTGACCGGCCGGTACACCACCTTAATCCAGATGGTTCTGCACCACCGCTATATCTTCATGAGCGTGTCGATTCTTGTATTCGTGGGATCAGTCCTTTTTGCCGTCGCCCAGCAGAAGATCGACATGTTCCCCGCTGACTTGATCGACATCTTTCATCTGCGTGTGAAAACGGCCGAGGGCACGTCCCTGGATCAAACGGCGGCTGTGATGGGAGAGATAGAAAAGCAGATAGACAGGATCCCCGACGACGAGTTGGACGCGGTAGCGACCTATGTGGGCAAGCACATTGACGCGTACGGCCGTCTCGCGTCCGGGTCGAATTTCGGGCAGACCACGGTGTATCTGACGCCTCAGAATAAGCGCGAGCGACGGACTCAGGACATTCTCAACGAGATCCGAGGATGGTGTGAGAAGATCGATGGTATTGAACACCTTGACTGCGACATGGAGAAGCCGGGCCCGCCGGTGGGGAAAGCCGTTGAGGTGAAGGTTCGTGGCCGGGAATTTGATGTGCTGGATACGATCGCGCAGGAGATCGAGGCGTTCCTTGCAACGCAACCCGGAGTGCGGGACGTGCAGGACGACTATGAGACCGGGAAGAACGAAACGCATGTGATCGTCGATGAGCAGGAAGCCGCAAGGCTTGGACTGAGCGTTGCCGACGTGGCGCAAACGGTGTATGCGGCCTTCCAGGGGGCCGCGTCCACAATCGTCCGCGAAGGCAAAGACGAAATAGACGTCGTCGTCAAAATGAGGGAGCCGTATCGGGATGATCCCGGATTCCTGAATCGACTGACCATATTGAACAAGCAGGGCCGGCTTATTCAACTTGGTCGTGTCGCACATTTCATCGAGGACCGCGGTCTACCGACGGTCTTTCACTACGATGGCGACAGGGTCGTGACGGTTTCAGCTTCGATCGATGCCGATGTGACAAGTTCCGCGGCCGTGAATGTCGCCATGGAGCGGGCCTTCCGGGATGTTCCCGAGCGCTATCCGGGCTACAGACTCATTCGCGGCGGTGAGTGGGAGGAATCCCGTACACTGCTGATCAATCTGTCACTGGCTTTCATGGTTGCGATGCTGCTGATCTACACGATTCTTGCCATGCAGTTTCAGTCATTCCTGCAGCCGTTCGTTGTCATGGCCGCGATCCCGTTCGGAATTATTGGTGTCATCCTCGCTCTATACGTTCATCAGAAGCCGATCAGTATGATGGCCCTGATGGGCATGGTCGGCCTGAGCGGTGTCGTGGTGAACGACGCAATCGTACTGGTGACCTTCATCAATACAAAGCGTCGCGAAGGGGGCATTGGCACGTTCGAAGCCATCGTGCAGTCGGGCAGGAAGCGATTGCGGCCGATTCTTCTGACATCCTTGACCACTGTGGCCGGGCTGCTGCCGGTCATATACGGTTGGGGAGGTTACGAACCGTTCATTGCACCTGCGGCGATCACTCTCGCCTATGGGCTGATCTTTGCCACGGTGCTGACCCTTCTCGTTGTTCCGTGCATCTACCACATTGCCTTTGACGTCAAAGCGGCCGTCGGCAGGCTGAGTCGGCGACAATCTGCTGCATCCGACGGATCAGACTAATCTGGCTTGCGCCGAAGGCCCTCTGTCCCCACACTGTCGCACCTGACTTATGAGCACTGCCTGCACATTCGAGGTCATCACACGGGATTCCACGTCGGGCGCCCGGCGAGGACGCCTGCACACTGCTCATGGCGTGGTTGAAACACCGGTTTTCATGCCGGTGGGTACACAGGCCACGGTGAAGGCCATGACGCCTGCCGAACTGGAGGCGCAGGACTGTCGGATTATCCTCAGCAACACGTATCACTTGAACAGCCGGCCCGGAATAGAGGTGATCGAAGCCTGCGGCGGCCTCCACAAGTTCATGGGGTGGGACAGGGCGATATTGACAGACAGCGGGGGGTACCAGGTGTTCAGTCTGGCCAAACTTCGCCGGATCACTGACGAGGGCGTTGAATTCCAGTCTCATTTTGACGGACAGAAGCACTTCCTGGGGCCTAAGGAGGCCATGGCCATTCAGCGGGGTCTGGGGTCGGATATTGCCATGGTTTTTGACGAATGCGCGCCCTATCCGTGCGACTGGGATTACGCTTGCAAAGCGGTTGACCGGACCCTAGCATGGGCGGCTTTATGTGCCTGTCAGCCCCGCGCAGACGGGCAATTGGTCTTTGGCATAGTGCAGGGCTCATCGTTCGGGGACCTGCGCGAAAGGTGCGCGAAAGAGCTGGTCGACATGAATTTCGACGGGTATGCGATCGGCGGAGTCAGCGTGGGCGAACCGGAGGATCTGCTACTCAAGGGCGTGGATGACAGTATTGATTTCCTGCCCGGGGGGAAGCCCCGGTATCTGATGGGTGTCGGGCTGTTCAACCAGATGTTGGAAGCGGTCGCCCGGGGTGTCGACATGTTCGATTGCGTGATACCGACGCGCTTCGCAAGAAACGGATCGGCATTCACCCGAAAGGGCCGCTTTCCGGTGAAAGCGGGCGTCTACCGGGAAGACACGCGGCCGATTGACGAAGAGTGTGCATGTTATGCCTGCAGGAAGTTCAGCCGGGCGTACATCCGGCACCTTCTGAATGTGAACGAGATTCTGGGCGTGAGGTTGCTGACCATTCACAACCTGCATGTGTACGAGCAGTTTATGCAGGAAATGCGGACGTCGATTGAGAACGGCGTGTTCGGGAGGTTCCGTGAGGATTTTCACGCGGGACACAACCGCATCGAAGCAGAGCATTTGGCGAGTTTGAACGAGTTGAACAACAAGGAGTAAGACTATGACAGGCAGTTTTCTAACATTGGCGATGGCGGGGCAGCAGGGACAGGGAGCACAGCAGATGTCGCCCGTCGGCATGATCGGCTGGTTCGTCATCATGATCGCCATCTTCTACTTCATTCTCATCCGTCCTCAGCAGAGGCGCGAGAAAGAACGCAAAGCGCTCATCTCCGCCATCAAAACCGGCGACAGGGTTCTGTTCGCCGGCGGCATTATCGGCACAGTTGCAAACTGCAAAGACAAGACGCTTGTCATCAAAATCGCCGACAATGTGAAAATTGAGGTCAGCCGGGGGGCTGTTTCGCAGGTGCTTGCCAAAGGCGAAGAACCGGAAGACACAGCGGCGTAACTTTTTCTATCAGGAATCAAACAGATAATACGGAGTAAGTGAACATGGATCGTAACGCGTTTTGGAAATGGTTGATCCTCATTGTCGCCACAGTGTGGTCAATCGTGCTGATCTATCCCCCTCTTGATCAGAAGGATGCTGCCGGCCACATAACCCGGCCGGGCAAACTCAAGTTCGGTCTGGACCTCCAGGGAGGCGCGAGTTTCACTCTTCAGGTCGACACGTCCGAACTCACGGATGACGCGAAGAAGGACGCACAGGCACGCGCCTTGGAGGTCCTTCGCAACCGCGTTGACGCAATGGGTATTTCGGAGCCGATTATCTATCCCGAACCCGACGGCGAACGTATCGTTGTTCAGATTCCCGGCCTCAAAGCGGAAGACCGCGCCGCGGCAATCAAGCTGATTCAAAGCGCGGCGTTTCTGGAATTCCGCATGGTTCATCCTGAAAACGACAAACTTGTGGATGAACTGTTCGCGAGCGGACAGGCTCCGCTCGGTTACAGAGTCGTGGGGGTAGATGAACAGGCGCCCAATGGCAGTTGGATCAAGAACTACTACTACAAGCGAGACAAGTCGCTCGATCCTGAAGGGGCTACGGAGGACACCATCAGGGCGCGCCTTCGCTCTTTCAACGCTCCGCCGGGTCATGAACTTCTTCTGGAGAAGAGCGAAAAACAGAATCAGGAATTGTTCAAACCTTACTACGTCAGCCGTCGGCGTGAGCTGACGGGTGAAGGCCTTAAGACGGCCGGGGTGGATTACCGGCAGTTTGGACAGCCCGTTGTGAACCTGAAGTTCGACTCAAAGGCTTCGCGCAAGTTCGCCAATGTCACTTCCGATTACGCGCCCGGGGGAGCCAAGAATCCCAGCCCCGACGGCCGGCGCTATATGGCCATCGTCCTGGACGGAACGCTCTACTCCGCGCCGTTCATTCGGACAGCAATCTTCGGCGGCGAAGCGATCATTGAAGGCAGTTTCACTCTCAAAGAGGCGCAGGATCTGGCCATCGTGTTACGTGCGGGATCATTGCCTGCGCCTGTAGAGGTCATAGAGCAGCGCGGCGTGGATCCAACCCTCGGGCATGATTCGATATCAAGCGGCAAACGCGCCGCCGTCTATGGGGGTATCGCCGTTTTGGCCTTCATGATGATTTACTACCTGCTCGCCGGTGTTGTGGCTAATCTTGCCCTGCTGCTGGACGCCTTGCTCCTTCCGCTGGGTATGATGATCGCGGCTGGTTTCCTTAGCCTGCTGACCGGGGGCGGTGGTCCGGGGGGGGCGCAGGTAGGCCTGCCGACTCTTACGTTGCCGGGCATCGCGGGTCTCGTGCTTACCATTGGTATGGCGGTTGACGCGAACGTGCTGATCTTCGAGCGCATCCGTGAGGAGCAGAGGGCAGGCAAGAAGCTGGCCAGTGCGATTGACGCGGGTTACGAGAAGGTATTCAGCACGATCTTCGACGCGAACATCACGACTTTGCTCACGGCCATCATTCTCTTCTGGAAGGGCTCGGGGCCCATTCGCGGATTTGCCGTCACTTTGAGCGCGGGTATTCTGGTCAGCATGATCATGGCGCTGGTCGTAACGCGTCTCTTCTTCAACACGATCGCCGCGAAGACGAATCTGACCAAGATCAGGATGCTCAACTTCCTTAGAGATACGAAGATCGATTTCGTAGGCAAGCGCGTGATAGCAGCGACTCTCTCGATCTCCATCATCATCGGTTCCTGGGTGCTCTTCATACAGCGCGGTCAGGACAACTTCGGTGTCGATTTCACGGGTGGTGCAGCGATTACATTTCAGTTTGATCAGAAAGAGGCTGTGGACAGCATTAGGTCGACCTTGAGTGACGTGGGAATCGCCGAATCGTTCATTCAGTACCAGAAGGAAATGGCGCCGGATGCTGATGGACACACCAAGGAATACCTCGAGATCAAGGTGGGATTTGACGAGGGAGATAAGGCACGCGATGCGATGTTGACGAAGTATGCGGATGCCGGGTTCCGCGTCGTGAAGGAGGACAGCGTTGGTCCGCAAGTCGGCAAGGAACTGAAGAAACAGGGCGTTACCGCGATTGTAGCGGCCCTAATCGGTATTGTTCTCTACATCACCATCCGTTTTGAATTCGCTTTCGCGATCGGTGCGATTGTCGCGCTTGCACATGACGTGCTCGTGACGGTAGGTCTGTTTACGCTCTTCGGACGGCAATTGAGTCTTCCGATCGTAGCGGCCCTGCTGACGATCGTGGGTTATTCGGTCAACGATACGATTGTCGTGTTCGACCGTATTCGTGAAGATCTGAAGCTGATGAAGGGCAGGAGCTACAAGGACATCGCGAACCTGAGCATCAACCAGACACTCAGCAGAACCCTGCTGACTTCCATCACGACGCTCTTGAGTGTGGTTATGCTGCTGATCTTTGGCGGTGGCGCAATCAATGATTTCGCGCTTGCGCTGTTCATCGGTATCGTCGTCGGCACCTATTCGTCCATCTTCGTTGCGACGCCCATCGTACTGCTCTGGCACCGGGAGAAGAAGGAAGCGGCGAAGTAATGCCGCAGGGGAATCACGGCTCCGGCGCTGATGCGCCGGAGCACAAGATATGGTGCGATTGCAGTGCGGACGAGCAGAAGGCTTCTGCACTGGCGGCGGAGATGAAGCTTCCTTTTCCGGTCGCGCGGGTTCTCGTCAGTCGAGGTCTGACAAACCGCGAGTCAGTGGATCACTTCCTGAATCCCCGTCTCAGCGACCTGGGAGACCCTTTTGAACTTCCTGACATGAAGAAAGCGGTCACCCGCATTCTGCATGCTGTACAGGAAGGGGAGCCCATGGTTGTCCACGGCGATTATGACGTGGATGGCGTAACGAGTACGGCGCTGCTCGTGCAGGTAATCGCTGCGCTCGGCGGCAAGGTGACAGGCTTTCTTCCTCACCGCGTGGCCGATGGATACGGTTTCAGCGAAAATACGTTGAGACAGTGTGTGGAACAGTCTTCCCCGCGCCTGATCATCACAGTTGACTGCGGAACGGGGTCGATCGACGCCGTTCGGGCTGCTTCAGAAATGGGTATCGATATCGTGATTACCGATCACCATGAAGCGGCGGAGGGTGTGGCGCCGGCGTTCGCTGTTGTGAATCCCAAGCTTGGAGTGGATGCCGGCCTTCGTACGCTCGCCGGTGTCGGAGTCGCGTTCAAACTTGCTCACGCCCTCGTCAAGGTCCTGCGCAAAGAGGGGCGTCCGGATGCAGATTTAGATCTGCGCAGATTCCTTGATCTTGTCGCGGTCGGCACTGTTGCGGATATTGTCCCGCTGGTCGGGGAGAACCGCATTCTCAGCCGACACGGTCTCGCACAGCTTGAAAGAACCGAATCGGTAGGATTTCAGGCGTTGAAGCAGGTTGTTCGACTTGAAGGTGAAATTGAGGCCTATCATGTCGGATTCATTCTCGGGCCCAGGATCAACGCCGCGGGCCGTGTGGCGACGCCCTTGCTTGCTCTTGAAATGCTTCTTTCGGGCGACGGGGATCACGCGCGGGAAGTCGCGGCCAAGCTCGATCAAGCTAACAAGGATCGTCAGGAGATAGAGGTGTCGATTGTCGAGGAGGCCCTGCAGCAGATTGAATCGATATTCGATCCGTCAAAACACTACGGCATCGTCGTTTCCTCAAGAGGCTGGCATCCGGGCATCATCGGGATTGTAGCCTCGCGGCTGGTCGGCCGCTTCTACAGACCGACAGCAGTCATTGCGATTGACGAGGAAGGGAAGGGCAGGGGCTCCTGCAGAAGCATAGAGGGTTTCAATCTCGTCGACGCGTTGGGGCGATGTTCTGAACTCCTGCATCAGTTTGGAGGGCATGCCATGGCCGCGGGCCTTGATATAGACGAAGCCAACATTCCCCGGTTCACGGAACTGTTCAACAGCGTCGCGGCGGAAGAGCTGGACCAGGCCACACTTCGACCTCACCAGAATATTGATGCATGGATTGATCTGGCGGATGCTGATCCCGCTCTTGTGCAAAGCGTGAAGCAGCTTGGCCCGTTTGGCGAGGGCAACAGGGAACCGGTGTGGGCTTCGGAGAACATCCGCATCGTTCGCCAATCCCGCATCGTCGGTAAGAAACATCTGAAACTGACCCTTGGCCAGGGGGGAGCGCAGAAGGAAGCTATCGGCTTCGGCATGGGAGCCCGCGCGGTCCCCGAGGGGCCGATTGACGTGGCTTTCCGCGTTCAGATGGACACGTATCGCGGCGGCAATCAGGTCCAACTGGTCCTGCGTGATTTCCGCCCCCACGGCTCCCGTTAGTATTTTCCCCGGTAGGTTGAGATCTTCCGCCAAGCAGATGGTTTGCATTTCTGTCTTCTGGCGAGTACTATGCCCGTGTCAGTTCCCTGACTACGGTGGCTTTCAGAAGCCGGTTTTCAGCGGCATTTCAGGGGCGTAGTACACAGAGGAATTCTGCAATAGTCTTTAGGTTGATGCTTATTGGAGTTTGGATATGGCACCGGGAAATGAAGCAGGAACAGCGAAGTTGGAATACGAAGGGAAGATGGTGGAGCTTCCGGTCTTTGAAGGAAGTGAAGGGGAGAAGGCCCTGGATATCCGGGCACTGCGTTCGCAAACCGGCATGATCACATATGATCCCGGATTCGGAAACACCGGGGCATGCGAAAGCAACATCACGTTTATTGATGGTGAGAAAGGTGTGCTGCGAATCCGGGGTTACGAGATTGACGATCTGGCGGAGCACTGCGAGTTTGTTGAAGTGGCCTATCTGCTTGTGAACGGGAACCTTCCCAACCCGGCTCAGCGGGCAAGTTTCTCGGAAATGCTCACACGCGCCTCGCTCATTCATGAGGACATGCGGAACTTCTTCCGGCAGTATCCGGAACACGCGCATCCGATGGCGATTCTTTCGGCCTGCGTGGTTTCACTGTCGACGTTCTATCCTGAACTCGAGCGCTCGGAGGATGAGGAAATCAATGTGCAGACCACTCGGCTGATCTCGAAGATCAGGACGATATCGGCCTTTTCTTACAAGAAATTCATCGGCCAGCCGTTCGTTTATCCTCGGTACGACCTGAAATACTGCGAGAACTTCCTCAACATGATGTTCTCCAGTCCCGTGCATCCGTATGAACTGAATCCGGTGGTCGTGAAGGCCATCAACCAGTTCTTCATTCTGCACGCGGATCATGAGCAGAACTGTTCGACGACCGTCGTTCGGCTGGTGGGCAGCTCGCGGGCGAATCTTTATGCCTCGATCGCATCCGGCGTCTGTGCCCTGTGGGGGCCGCTGCATGGCGGCGCGAACCAGGCCGTGGTGGAGATGCTTGAAGAGATGCAGCGCGAAGGCTGGACTGCCGCCGATGTCATCGCGAAGGCCAAGAATAAGGAGAGCGGGTTCCGTCTCATGGGCTTCGGACACCGTGTCTACAAGACGTACGATCCCCGGGCGAGGATCGCCAAAGAAGCTTGTGAGAAAGTCCTCAAACAACTGGGCGTTGTGGATCCCCTTCTTGATCTTGCTTTCGAGCTTGAGGACGCTGCTTTGAACGATGACTACTTCAAAGAACGCAATCTCTATCCGAATGTCGACTTCTACACGGGGATCACTCTGCGTGCCGTCGGTATTCCGACTAACATGTATCCCGTCATGTTCGCTATCGGCCGACTGCCGGGATGGATCGCCCAATGGCGAGAGCTGTGGGGTGATCCTGATCAGAGGATCGGACGCCCGCGGCAGATATATACCGGCCCGGTTAAGCGGGATTTCATCCCGATCTCAGAACGCGGGTAGTCTCGAATGCCGCTGACTTAAGACCACTTTCGGATGCCCCAGGCGAAGAAAGGCACAGCCCTGACGGGCTTAACTACAAACAAGTGATGAAGTTCGCATTGTCTGTAGTCAATGTCGTAAGGCATGTCGTGGCCTTAAGTCAGCGCCAGTCCGGGTAGTCTCAGCCGATTCCGAGCTTTCCGCGCGTGTTCACAACGTGACTTCCGTGCCAGAATACCGTCCCGCATGACGGGCATCTGTAGAACTGCTCATGTCGTGCGAAGACATTCGGGTGGACTTTGTCTCGCACGTATTCCTTATCATCAATTCGTTCGAGCAACACGTTGCACTTGATACAGCGTGAGAACAGCCACTTCTCAGGATCAAGTCCGTATTCTGCGGTGATCTGCGCCAACTGTTCGGTGGGGGCCGGACTGATCAGACGCAGCCAGCGTGCGGGCGGAGGATAAGAGTAGGGGATGTGCGCGTTCCTCGTGAGGAATATACGGCCATCCCGGTTGGCGGATGCGATCAATTCATGAGTTCTGAGAGATGCCTGCCAGACGGCATTGTATCCCAGGATACGGAGGTACTTCCCTGTCTTCACGACCATATGGTCGCAAAGAAACGATACCTGATCTGGGCGGGCCGTCGTCAAAAGAACACCCCATAAATCCACATAGATTATGCGATTTTGGCCCGTCGTCTTCACGCATTTTGTCAGATGTTGTATATTAACAGTGCGGGGACGGAGCGATGCGTATCGCGTGTGTCTATTCCCCCGAGAGTGAACATGACACATAGGGAACAAAGGGAGTATCTGCACAGGAAGAGACGTGATCTCGAGGTCGAGACCCGTTTCCTGGAGGGGGTTCGACATCGATGCCCCGACCATGCGCTTCTTCTGAAAGCTCTCGGCGACTTATACACCCGTACCGGCAAGCATGCTGACGGCCTGTCCGTTGACCTGCGGTTAGCTCAGTTGTGTCCGGAGGAGTCTGAGGTCTGGTACAACCTCGGATGCAGCTATGCGCTTGTCGGGGAGCGCGAGCAGGCGCTGGATGCCTTGAGGAGGGCCCTCGACCTCGGCTACAGCGACTACGACTGGATGCTGAAAGACGCCGATCTCGAGTGCCTTCGCAACGACCCCCGCTTCATTGACCTGCTGGAACACGGTCTGTCTTGACGGACTGGTGTCCGTGATCTTTGATTGACCTCATGCAAGACAGCATCGAAATCGTCGAAGGCGACATTACAGGACTGCAGGTCGAGGCTATTGTCAATGCCGCCAACACGAGTCTGCTGGGAGGTGGCGGGGTTGATGGCGCTATTCATCGTGCGGCCGGGTCGGGACTTCTGAAAGAATGTCGAACATTGAACGGGTGCGCGACGGGTGACGCAAAGATCACCGGGGGATACAACCTTCCGGCTAAGTGGGTGATTCACGCGGTCGGTCCGGTCTGGCATGACGGGAAACACGGTGAGGATGATCTGCTTGCGAGTTGCTATCGCCGGTGTCTTGAAATCGCCGATGCTCATCGCATCACGTCAATCGCGTTCCCGGCAATCAGTACCGGCGTGTATCGTTTCCCGATTGAACGAGCGACGAAAATTGCCCTTCGCGAAACGCGGGCCTTCCTCCATGAGCACGAATCCATCAAGAAGGTCGTGTTCGCGTGCTTCGGAAAGAACGTATACGACACATACATCAAGTGTCTGGCGGAACTAAACCCCTAATCCTAATCCCTCCTTCTCTCCGTGACATCTATGCGTGATCTGACCAGAACGGAAATCCTCATCGAAGAAGGCATAGAACAGGGCCTGCACCCCGGCGCCCAACTGTACGTGTCTTTGCGGGAGAAAACACTGGCTGATGTAGGTTTTGGAGAGGCGCGTGACGGGGTTGAGCTAACGCCCGAGACAATCATGCCGTGGCTCTCGTCCTGCAAGCCGGTTGCCGCTCTCGAGATAGCCGCGAAATACGAGCAGGGATATATGGATTTTGATGACCCCATTGTTGAATATGTTCCGGAGTTTGGCGTCCTGGGGAAAGACACTGTCACGCTCAAGCACGTGTTGACACACACCGGAGGATTCAGGGGTGGCGACCGCGGCATCAAGATGCTCGGCTGGGACGATGCGTTGGCACATATATGCGCGGTTCCCCTGGAGGAAGGCTGGGTTCCGGGGGAGCGGGCCGGCTACCATGTCGATGCGGGACAGTATATCCTCGGCGAGGCGATCCGCCGAAGCAATGGCGTGCCCTTCGATGAGTATATTCGCGAGGCCATTTTCCTGCCTCTCGGTATGGAGCATTCCTGGATCGGTCTACCTGGAGACCGCTACGACTTGTACGGCGACCGCATCGCATTCATGTACAACACGTTTCGGAAGAGGAAGGAAGTCACGTTCCTTAATACCCGACAGGGATGCGCTCTGGTCAGACCGGGGGGCAATGGAAGAGGGCCGGTGCGGGAACTGGGAAGACTTTACGAGGAACTGCTTCGCTGCCTGAACGGGTCAGGCCATCTCTGGAGCGCCGAGACAATTCAGTTGTTCACCAGTCGCCAACGGCGCGATATGGAAGACGAAACGTTTGGGCACGTCATGGATTGGGGTCTTGGATTTGTTCCGGACAACAAACACCACGGCATAGACACCGTTCCATACAGCTACGGCCCGCACTGCTCAGAACTGACTTTCGGCCATAGCGGAAGCCAGTCATCCACAGCTTTTGCGGATCCTGTACATGGTCTGGTTGTCGCGGTTGCCTTCAACGGTATGCCCGGCGAACTGCTGCATCAGAAAAGGATACGCGCGGTGTGCCGGGCTATTTATGAGGATCTGGGTCTAGCGCAGGAAAGCTGAAATCGCTGCGATGGCCCTTGGACCCGTCTGTGCGAGCAGGTCGTGCCCGATATCCTCGTAGGTGACCCGCCGTGACCGAGGCAGGTGCTTCTCCAAAAAGCGCGAGGCATCGCAGGGGATGATTCTATCGCTCTCTCCGTGAAGCAGCAGTGTCGGAATATTTACTCTCGCGAGCCCCTCTCTGAGATCCGTGGACTTCAGATAGCGGAGGCCGTCAAGCAGTCGCGCTACGCCTATTTGCATCGCCGAGTCCACTTTTGCGGACAGTGCGTCCGCGCTGATGCTTAAGGGGAAAGCCGCGTTCATGAAGAAGGCGCTCAGGACCGTTTCAGGTTCTGAACTGAGGTCCGCAATCATGGCTTCCAACGAGCGTTCCGGAAATCCGCAACGGTAGCCGGATGTTCGACAGAAGCAGGACGTAGCGCTTATCAGTACCAGTTTGGTGAAGGTCCCGGGCTGTCGGATCTCGGTCTCGATCAGTGCGATTGCTCCGGCTGACCAGCCGATGCCGATGCGCGGTGCGTCAGCCTGTGCTATATCGAGTTTACGCAGAGAAATAGCGTCTACCTGATAATCGGCCTTGAGTAGATCAGGGAGAGGTGAAAGCGCCTCTTCGGTGTGCGCCCAGCCGGAGACCATTAGAATTGATGGGGTCACAGGATGCCTTCGTTACGTGCGGCCCGGATGATGACCTCCGACGCCTGTTCCAGATCACGATCTTCGTGGGCAAGCGTCACGGAGAGTCTCACGCGCGCGGTGCCTTTCGGTACGGTCGGAGGTCGTATGGCGATAGCGATGATGCGATCTTCGAGAAGTCGTTCCGCAAGGCCCAGCGCGGATTCATTACTGCCCGCGATGATCGGAATAATCTGGGTCTGCGAATCCAGCGTATCCAGACCTGCATCGTTGAGTCGTTTTCGAAACCTGGACGCTCGTTCCATCAGGATGGTTCCCAGATCCGGCTCCTTGTCGAGCACCTCAAGCGCCGCGAGGGCTGAACCCGCGACGGAAGGCGGCGGTGCTGTCGAGTAGATGAGTCCCCGTCCGCGGTTAACAAGCAGTTTTCGGATGGATTCGGAACAGGCTACGAAGCCGCCGTATCCCCCGAGACCTTTGCTTAATGTTCCCATTGCGACATTCACCGATTCCTCAAGATGTTCCTGCCGGATCAATCCGCCTCCCCTTGGGCCCAGAACTCCCGTGGCATGAGCCTCATCGACCAGCAGGAGCGCGTTGTTCTTCTCAGCTGTCGCTGCGATCTCTCGCAGAGGGGGTATAGATCCGTCCATGCTGTAGACGGATTCGATCAGAATGAGCCTACGCCCCTTGTCTGCATGCATGGTGAGAAGTTCTTCGAGATGACCGCAGTCATTGTGACGGAATCGAACCAGTCGGGCATCGCTCAGTTTCGCGGCGTCAATCATGCTGGCGTGAATGAAACGGTCCGCGAATATTGTGTCATTTCGCCCCACGAGAGCCGGGACAGTTGAGCTGTTCGCGAGATAGCCGCTCCCGAAGAGGATAGCGGCAGGATAGCCCTTATGTCGGGCGAGCTGCATTTCCAGTTCGTCATGTATCGGAAGCGTCCCGGTGACGAGACGTGAAGCCGCTGAGCCTGCGCCGAAGTCATCGATCGCCCGCTTTGCCGCGCGGGCAAGTTCCGGGCGCCCCGCAAGGTTAAGGTAATCATTGGAGGAGAAATTCAGGACTTCGTGTCCATCGATATTGATTTTTCCTCCGGCGTGCGGGAACACGCGGATATGACGCTCAAGGTTGTCCACCCGTAGCTTCCGCAGTTCATCGTCGATCCACGCTTCGCGATTCATGGGTGGAATGTAGCAGATGCGGGAGACTGGATGCCAGTCGGCTTCTTTCGGAAACTACACCGCGCCATGGGTGTCAGATGCCGGATGAGTCTTTGGCCTATTTATCTGGTATCGGATATCCGGTATCTGGTATCTGATGGCTCCCATGAACTGGTTTGAACTGAGTGAGAAATCGATATCCGGCGAGCCACTGACCCGCGAGGAGGCGCTCGCCGTGCTGGAGTCGCCGGACGATCACTTGCTGTGCGTGTTGCATGCAGCGTTCCGTGTCCGGCTCAAGTACTTCGGGCGCGGCGTCCATCTTCACGTCCTGTGCAATGCGAAGAGCGGCATGTGTCGCGAGAACTGCTCTTTCTGCAGTCAGGCGATCGGTTCGTACAGCGGTGTGGACCGCTATGAAATACAGAGTGTCGAAGAACTTGTCGCGGGCGCGAGAGCCGCGCACGAGATGAAGGCCGTTAAGTACTGCATCGTCACGGCTACCAGCGCGCCGTCCACGAAGGAAGTCGACACCATCTGCGAAGCCGTTCAGATAATCAAAAAGGAAATGCCGATCAAGATCTGCACTTCGCTCGGTTTCCTGAACGAGGAGACCGCGAAGCGACTGGTTGGGGCTGGAGTGGACCGATTCAATCACAACCTTGAGACGGCGCGGGAGTACTATCCGTCTATCTGTCAGACACACACATACGATGACCGGATGAATACCATTCTCACCGCGAAGTCTGCAGGGATGGAAGTCTGCTGCGGCGGCATCATGGGCATGGGTGAAAGTCTTGAGAACCGCGTTGATCTGGCGATGTCCCTGCGCGAGGTGAATGCAGAGTCGATTCCCGTGAACTTTCTTGATCCGCGTCCGGGCACACCCCTGGAAAACCGGGAACGTATGTCGCCTTCCGACTGTCTTCGGGCCCTGTGCATGTTCCGACTGACCAATCCCTTGACCGAGATACGCGTTGCGGGCGGACGCGAGGTATGTCTTCGTCATATGCAGGCATTGGCCCTGTATCCGGCAAACTCAATGTTCACCGAGGGATACCTCACGACAGGGGGACAGGGGTACGATGGAGACATCGCACTGATAAGGGACGCCGGGTTTGAATTGGCAGGGTTTGAAGCATGAGGAAACATCGAACATCGAACAACAAACATCGAACTTCGAATCGAAGAGCACCTGCATTCGATGTTCAGCGTTCGATGTTCGGAGTTCGATGTTCCTAAGAGGCTATGGTCCGTCATCCAAAAGTTCTAGCGTGGGAAAAGGATCTCAAGGAGGTCTTCGATGAAATTGATGATTACATCGAAGATCGTTACGGCGCGACGTATCCTCTGCGTCCGCTGAGGCCGCCCAGGGGAACCACCTCCAGCAAGTCCCATGACGGGCTCTTCAATGTCGGTGCGGCGTTCAGCGCTGGATACGGATCGGAGAAAGGGCGGGGCTATGTTGTCGAAGTCCGGTTCGCTACGCTGCGACACGTTCCCGTCGATGTCCGCGAGCAGGTTGAGGAGGAAGTCGCCGTCAAACTCCGCGAACTGCTGCCGGTGAAGTTTCCCGGACAGACGATGCATGTGGACCGGGATGGCCAGGTCTATAAGATTTGGGGCGATCTTAGTCTTGGGGAGGTTTAGGAAACATCGAACTCTGAACAACCAACATCGAACGTCGAAGTCCGGAACTCTTCCATTCGATGTTCTGAGTTCGTTGTTTGATGTTCGATGTTCCGCCGCAGGCGGCTAGTCTCTCTTCCCGGCGCCACCGATCTCCGTCATCCGTTTCACGGCCTGATAAGCTCTGACGCGGATGTCTTCTGGGACTTCGATGACGTACTGGGTTTTCAGGAGGGCGTCGCGCGTCTCCTCCATCGTGATCTCGTTCATGTGCGGACAGCGGATGCTGCAAATGCGCAGCATCTCCTTGTCTGGATTCTCCGCCGCGATGTTATCGCCCATTGCGCATTCGGTCAGGATCAGGAAGTGTTCGGCTTTGGAGTCCTTGACGTATTTCACCATCGCAGACGTGCTCGCCGAGAAATCGGCAGCTTCACAGACTTCGGGCGGGCACTCGGGGTGGGCGAGGACGACCACGTCGGGGAACTGCTCGCGCGCACGTTTAATGTCTTCAACCGTGAACCTTTCATGGACCTCGCACTTTCCGCGCCAGCCGATCATCTGATAGTCGAGTTCCGCGTCCACCGCCTTCGGATCTTTGGTCGGAAAGATGATGTGCTTGCCGGTTTCACGCGCCGTATTGCGGGCGAGGTATTCGTCAGGAAGAAAAATGATCGTGTCACTGTGAAGTGATTCGACTACGGCCGTTGCGTTACCAGAGGTACAGCAGATGTCCGATTCCGCCTTCACATCGGCATAGGTGTTCACGTAGGTGACAACGGGCACGCCGGGGAACCGTTTTCTGAGGTGTTTGATGTCTTCTGCCGTAATGCTCTCAGCCAGGGAACAGCCCGCCTTCTTCGCCGGCAGAAGAACGGTCTTGTCAGGGCTGAGTATCTTGGCTGTTTCGGCCATGAACCGAACCCCGCAGAAGACGATGATGTCCTTGTCTGTTTCCGCCGCCTTACGACTCAGTTCCAGCGAGTCGCCGACAAAGTCAGGAACCGAGTAGAAAAGCACAGGCTCCATGTAATTGTGGCCCAGAATGACCGCATTGCGCTCAACCTTTAAACGGTTGATCTCATCTGCGATTTCGGCCTTGTAGCGAAGTTCCGCATCAGGGACGACATGACTGAGTTTCGCTTTCAGTTGTTCGTACATGCTCATGGAACGTCAGCTTAGGTTGAGATCACGGAGGTTTCAACTCACAACTGCAGGAAGCAACCGGGACCAAGGTCCAATGTCCAGGCTCGGTAGTCCATGGTCCTGTCGGCCCCATTAACCGGAACCTCCATTGGGCGTATAATCAGAATATGAAGATCGGACTCAGGGGAGACAGTCCGAGATGTGGGGTCGCGTTTCGCGGCCCCTATTTTGTACTGGTCTCAGTGGCATTGACGTGTGGCCCTGTGGGTGCCGCTGTCGACATGAACAACAACGGGGTCAGCGATGTGTATGAATGGTATTTCGGTGTCACACCCGATCTTCTGGACACAGATGCTGATGGTGATGGCCACATCACCCGAACCGAAGCGGCCTTCGGGACCGATCCCCTCGATGGCTCATCCGTCACGACAGTCAAGGTCGATCCGTTTACCCAGCCTGACCCGAGCGTCTGGTGGTACACGGTCAGTGGGGTACGGTACCAGCTCCTGCGAGCGGGGGACTTCTCGCAATGGTCTGTCGAGGGTCCGGTCGTGGACGGGGATGGCGACGTCTTCTCCCGCGCGGTCATCGGGAACGTCGCCGGTACCTACTTCAGGATAGCGTCGGTTCCTCCCCTCGACTCTGATGGCGACGGGCTCGATGACTTTGAGGAGTCCCTGCTGGGTACGGATACAGACTCCAATGACACCGACCGTGACGGGCTCTTGGATGCGGATGAATTCAGTGTCTATCTGACCGATCCCGCGGCATCCAACGACTTTGTTAACATCAGCGGACTCCTCACCTATTCCGGGAGTGATCCAGGGCCCACATGCGTCATTGCTTCTCCCTCCCGATTTGGCTGGATGACCAACAACAGTACGGGGATCGATGGACCCGGGGCCTACACGATTGATCATATTCCCATGCGCAGTAGCTACTGGATCAAAGCCTTTCGCGATCTCAATACGAATGGCGTGTGGGAGGCGAGCGAACCGTCGACGACCCACGCGATCAAATGGTCCGTTCCACCGGAGGGCCTGACCAACGTAACGGTGGACGTCCAGAAGGTGCGCGCCATGCGCGTGGACTTCGCATATTACCTTGGCTACGGGGCTGAGGGAGCGGCCCGTCTTATCGTCAGCAATGCCGTCGATTGGAGGGTCAACACGATCTACGCGCTTGCTTACAGTTGGCAATACGGGACGTATTGGATCCCCGATGGAAGCACGCCGTTTCTCTTGCCGGAACCGGGGATCGGCGACCAGGACGCCCTGCCGGAGTTGATCGAGGTCGCCCATTCGAACGGCATCAAGGTGATTGCCTGGCTGCAGCCCCTGAACTCCTGCAGCAACGCCTGGATGCAGAATCCATCCTGGCGGGCAACGCGCGCGGACGGGAGCTACTATGATGCCCCGGAGGATAGGGGATCGCCGCAGCGATACCTGTTGTCTCCATTCAACACGGGATATCTGCATTGGATGGACTCCGTGATCAACGAGATACTTGACCTTGGCGTCGACGGTCTCGATGTGTCTGAGACCATGGTTGACCCGCAGTTCGGTACCAACCTCACGTATGATGCGGCAGCGACCAATCTCTTCTTTGAGCGGTATCCGAATGGCGCTCTGGGCGATGATGACTGGGTAGCATTGCGGTCAGAGATTCTGACGTCAAACGTCTACCGGCGTATTGGTCAGTTGGTGGATGCGCGGACGAACAAGGACTATCACGTGACGGCCACGTGGGCGCCGGACTCCGGCGGCGAACTCAAACCTGCAAGCGTGATCGCCGATGCAACGGGATTCGATTTCGATGCTATTCTGGACCTGCCGGAGGAATACCGGCCGAATGTCTATAACGCGGAGGTAGTGTGGCAGTCAAAAGCCGCGCGCCATTGTGACACCAATACCTTCAATCCCGGCTGGACGGCCTATGCGATCCAGACCGTCGTGGACAAAGCGGCGGGGCGCACGTTGTGTGTCGGGCATCCGGAGATGTCGACCGCCGTCCCCGGAGAATTGTGTGGCCTGCCCGAACTCACTCCAACACGTACACAATTCGAGATGGCCCTGTTTCATGCCATAACCAACAGCGCCGGTGCCGACTTCTACAGCCATCATACGGTGACGGAGACCAATGCCGGATCCGTCGTTTCGAATGTGTACTGGAGTGTGCCGTGATGCGTGATCGATCATCGTCGCGTAGCCACTGGGCGAAGCGGGAAGCTACGGAACTTGGCTGGGTGTCTCCCGTATATCATTGAACTCTCCTCTCACCTTGGTATAAATCCACCCCCGTATGACGGGCCGAAGTGGCGGAATGGCAGACGCAGCAGACTCAAAATCTGCCGAGGGCAACCTCGTGTGGGTTCGACTCCCACCTTCGGCACCATTTAGGAGACCCGATCACCACCCATGGTTGATGGGGATGGTTAATGGGGAATGGTTGACCGCCCGTCACCGCACATGGTTGATGGCTGAGGACTGATATGACAGAACAACAGGAACAGAATGAATACCGGGCTCAGAGGCTTGAGAATCTTGAGAAGCTGAAGGAGGCGGGTTACTCGCCTTTTGGTGCCGCCTTCGAGCGCACGGGTGACCTTGGTGCGATCCGTGCGGAGTTTGAAGAGGGGAAGACGGTCCGAATCGCCGGACGCCTTGTCGCGATCCGCGACATGGGGAAAAGCATCTTCGCGCACCTGCAGGACAGTTCAGGAAGATTCCAGGTATATGCCCAGAAGAACGCTCTCGGAGATGAGGCGTTTGCCGCGTTCAAGCTGCTCGACCTCGGCGACACGATTGGCGTAGAAGGTGAGTTGTTTACCACCCGGACGGAAGAACCAACCGCCAAGGCGGCGAGCTGGACTCTACTGTCAAAGGCCCTGCTTCCTCTCCCCGAGAAGTGGCACGGGCTGCAGGACGTGGACACGCGCTATCGCCAGCGCTACCTTGATCTCATTGCCAATCCGGAAGTGACCGGGCTTTTCCGCAAACGCACGGAGGCTGTCCGTGAGATTCGCGGGTATCTTGCCGATCGTGGATTTTACGAAGTCGAGACGCCGATGATTCAAGCGATGGCGGGCGGTGCGGCAGCCAATCCGTTCAAGACACACTACGATGCGCTCAGTAGCGACATGTTTCTGCGCATCGCGCCGGAGCTTTACCTCAAGCGACTGCTGGTCGGCGGTTTTGATAAGGTCTTCGAGCTGAACCGCAACTTCCGCAACGAAGGACTGAGCCGTTCACACAATCCTGAATTTACGATGCTGGAAATCTACCAGGCTTTCACCGACGTGCGCGGCATGATGGAACTCGTTCAAGGTCTGACTACGCACGTGTCCGAGAAGATCTTCGGCACATTGAAAGTCGGATCTGAGGAAATGCCGATAGATTTGATGCCGCCGTGGCGTGAGGTGACGTACCATGATCTGATTGTTGAGGTGGCGGGAGACGACTGGTTCTCGCTGGATCTTGCGCTCGCGCAGGAGAGGGCTTCTTCTCTAGGTGTGGATTTCGATCCTGCATGGGACATGGTTCTGTTGACGCAGGAGATCTTTGAAAAGAAGATCGAGAAAACGCTGGTGAATCCGACTTTTGTAACGCGTCTGCCGGTCGCGTTGGTCCCGCTTGCCAAGGCGTGCATTGACGATCCATCGGTTGTCGATGTCTTCGAACTCATCATCGGCGGCCGGGAAATAGCTCCTGCCTACAGTGAGCTGAATGATCCGCTGGAGCAACGGAAGCGTTTCGAGGAGCAAGCCGCGGGGGATGCAGAGAAGATCGATGAGGACTTCCTCGCGGCGCTGGAGCATGGAATGCCACCGGCCGGCGGCATGGGCATCGGGATCGACCGCCTTATGATGGTCTTTACGGGTGCAGAAGCGATTCGGGATGTGATACTGTTTCCGCAGTTGAAACCGAGGGAGAGTTGAACATCGAACACCGAACATCGAACGCTGAACATCGAATCCCGTTCCAACTTCGATGTTGGATGTTTAATGTTCGATGTTCGATGTCTTCTGCGTGATGCATCTGCCATTTTCACTATTCCTGTCGCTGAAGTACCTGAAGCCCAAGCGGACGCTTCTCTCCATTGCTTCCGTCATGTCGGTCATCGGAGTGATGCTCGGCGTCGCGGTGATGGTTATTGTGATCTCCGTGATGACCGGGTTCGACGACATGTGGCGCGACAAGATTCTGAGCTTCAATGCGCATCTCGTCGTTCGACAGTTCGGCGCGATCGATGACCCTGAAAACATCGTTGGACGAGTCGAACGCCTGGAGGGGGTCACCGGGGCCGCGCCGCTGATTCAAGGGCTTGTCTTCGTTCAGCGAGAGGGGCAGGTCTATACACCGATTGCGCGCGGCGTTCTTCCGGAGCAGGAGACGAAAGTCAGCAGAATCCCGGAGAACATCGTCGACGGCACATATTACCTTGAAGACGACGAGATTATCATCGGGAGAGACCTCGCCTTCCAGATGGGCGTCAGCGTCGGTGACGAAGTGCTGGTGTATTCTCCGCAGAGCTTCGCGTCGGCGGACGAGTTCCATCTTCCCGAGGAATTGACCGTGTCGGGAATTTTCGAACTTGGCATGTGGGACTTCGATATGGGGTATGTCCTGACTTCCCTTGAAACGGCGCGTGAGCTCTACAACATGGAAGACGGTGTGCACGCCGTTCAGGTCATGACATCCGATCCTTATCATGCCGAGACAACAGCGCGCCTGATATCGTCAGAACTCGGATCCGAGTACATCGTGCAGACGTGGATGGAATTGAACCACCAGCTGTTCGCCGCTCTGCGTGTTGAAAAGAACCTTATGTTATTCATCCTGATCTTTATCGTGCTGGTCGCGGCATTCGGCATCGCCAGCACGTTGATTAACACGACGTATCAGAAGACGCGCGAAATAGGTCTGCTGAAGGCCATCGGATTCAGTTCCGGGAGCATCATGCGGGTGTTCTTCTGGCAGGGATGTATCGAAGGCGTGGCCGGTACCGCAGCCGGTATCGGACTCGGGCGGCTGGCTCTGCATTACCGCAACGACCTTCTTCAATTCCTGTCGAACCGGCTGAATCTGGATCTGCTCCCGAAGGAGCTTTATCACCTCAGCGAAATCCCGGCGACGACGACGGGAACCGATATACTTCTGATATCAATTGTTGCCCTGATGATATGCATGCTGGCAGGGCTTCTGCCGGCGATGAGGGCGGCGCATCTCGATCCTGTAAGGGCTTTGAGATATGAGTAACCGGACTTCAGAGGTCGTCCTCGCGACGGAGGAGGTCGAACGGGTCTACCGGATTGATCATCAGGCGATACACGCGCTGAGCCGTGTCACGCTGGAAGTGCGGGACGGAGAGAAGCTTTGCATTATGGGAGAGAGCGGGGCGGGGAAGAGCACGCTTCTGCATCTGCTTGGAGGACTGGATCGTCCATCGAGCGGCAGAGTGCTCCTGAATGGACAGAATCTCTACGAACTGCCGGCATCGAAGCGGGCCTCGATCAGGGCAAACGATATCGGGTTCGTGTTTCAGTCCTACCATCTGCTTCCCGAACTCGATGTGCTGGAGAATGTACTGCTGCCGGCTATGAGTTGTCGCGGGTTCCTGGCCAGGCGCGATATGCTCCGTGGAAGGGCGCTTGAACTGCTTGAAAGGGTTGGCCTGAGCGAGAGGACTCTGCACCTGCCTTCGGAACTCTCCGGGGGTGAGCAGCAGAGGGCTGCGCTGGCGCGGGCCTTGATGAATGACCCGAGTATCGTGCTTGCCGACGAGCCTACGGGCAATCTTGACTCGCGAACCGGGAAGCATGTGCTGGACTATCTTTTTCGTCTTGTGAATGAACAGTCGCGCACGCTTCTGATTGTCACGCACAACGAGAGAATTGCGGAAATGTGTGACCGCACACTGGTCTTAAAGGACGGCACTCTGCTAGAGTAGCCGGGATTTCACGGATACTTTGATCCTCCCGGCAGGGGAGACCATTCGGAGAAGAAGATGAAGATTTACATAAACGGAAGTCTGAAAGACGAGAAGAACGCGAAGATATCGGTTTTCGATCATGGACTGCTGTATGGGGACGGCGTTTTCGAAGGCATCAGGGCTTACAACGGCAGGGTCTTCCTGCTCGATGAGCATGTCGCGCGCCTGTACAGTTCAGCCAAGGCAATCGCCATGACGATTCCGATGTCGCCCGCAGATATGGCGAAAGCGGTTGTCAGCACCTGCAAGGCCAACCGGATCAAGAACGGATACGTTCGCCTCGTCGTCACGCGCGGTGTGGGCACGCTGGGGCTGAACCCGTATCTCTGCAAGAAGCCGCAGGTCATTATCATCGCGGCTGGTATCCAGCTTTATCCTGAGGATCTATATCGCAAGGGCCTGAAGATCGTGACGGTCGGGACGATCAGAAATCATCCCGAGGCGATCAATCCCAGGATCAAAAGTCTGAACTATCTGAACAACGTGCTGGCCAAGATTGAGGCGCTCAACGCGGGAGTGATGGAATGCATCATGTTGAACCCGCAGGGCTATGTCGCCGAGGCATCGGGCGACAATATCTTCGTTGTCCGCGGCAATCAGTTGCTGACGCCGCCCTGCTGGTGCGGTGCGCTTGAAGGCATCACTCGCGCCATGGTTATGAAACTGGCTGCCGAAGCCGGCTATGAGGTCAGAGAAGAAGTCATGTCCCGGTATGACCTGTACACGTCAGACGAAGTCTTTTTGACTGGAACCGCCGCCGAGATCATCGGTGTCACGGAAATCGACCGGAGACCGATCGGTAAAGGAAAGCCCGGCAAAGTGACCCGCAAACTGGCTAAGGCCTTCAGTGAGTATGCGAACAGTAATGGAGCCGAGATAGGATAGTGATAGAGTCTGTGTGTGCGGAGGCATGGAAGTGAGCGAACATCGAACACCCCGCTTCGCTCTGCGAGCTACGCAGGGCAAGCCGAACATCGAACACCCCGCTTCGCTCTGCGAGCTACGCAGGGCAAGCCGAACATCGAGTTCGGAGGTCGTCGATGTGTTCTATATCGTCCATCAACCATCAGCCATCAACCATTTCCCATGGGGCAGGGGGCGGTTCTGATGCTTTGCGAGAAATGTCAGGATAAGGAAGCGACGGTTCACCTCACGCAAGTTGTTGAAGGCGCCGTCAAGAAGATCCACCTCTGCGAGGAGTGTGCCGCCGAAAGCGGATTCGACGTGCACGGACCGATGTCTATAACGGACATACTTCTCGGCATGGGGGGAGAGTCTGCGGCTTCCAGGCCTACTCCCGTAGACAGATCCTGTCCCCGCTGTCACATGAGGCAGGCGGACTTCAAGAAAACAGGCCGTCTCGGATGTCCGACATGCTACGAAACGTTCGAGGATGAACTGGCTCCGCTGATCAAGGCGATGCACCGTCACGAGCAACACATGGGCAAGGTGCCTTCGCGCGAAAGTGTGCGTGTCAGAATGTCCACGGAAATTGCCGCGCTTCAGAAATCTCTCGAGAGAGCGGTGGCCCAGGAACACTATGAAGAGGCCGCTGAAATTCGAGATCGCATCCGGACATGCCGGCAGAAGATGGTGTCCGAAGAGAAGAAAGCGGAAGCAGAAAAGGACAGCCATGCGGATTGAGGATCTATTTGAACGCACAGGCGAATGGCTGCGGGATGCCGAGGACACCGGCATTGTCATAAGCAGTCGCGTGCGGCTGGCGCGGAACCTCCGCGATGTCGCCTTTCCCGGGTGGGCGGGGGAGGAAGAATGCGAGAGGGTGTTCATTCATCTGCGAGATATCCTGAAGGGCTTGAAAGAGCTCAATGACCCGCTCTCCGTGCACATGGCCGACATTACCATGCTGGACAAGGAGGTGCTGTTCGAGAGGCATCTGATCAGCCGTGAGCACGCCGACAGGGGGAGGGGAAGCGGGCTGATCGTTCGGGAAGATGAGGTGGTGGCTGTCATGGTTAACGAGGAAGACCACCTTCGCCTGCAGGCTCTTTACCCGGGCCTTGCCCTCGATCAGGCCTGGCAGGTCGCCAACGCGGTAGATTCTGCCCTTGAGAAAGAGGTCAGCTATGCATTCTCCACGCGATGGGGCTATCTGACGGCATGTCCCAGCAACGTGGGATCCGGCATGCGGGCCAGCGTCATGCTTCACCTTCCGGGATTGGTTCTGATGGACGAGATGGGGCCTATCGTTAAGGGCATGGGAAAAATCGGTCTGGCTGTGCGAGGCCTCTGGGGCGAGGGAACCGAGGCCGTGGGCAATATGTTCCAGGTTTCCAATCAGATCACATTGGGCGACCGCGAAGAGGATATTATCGCCACACTTAACAGAATTGTGGCGGAAGTTGTTGACCACGAACGTAATGCGCGGCTTCGCCTTATGGAGAAGAAGGAGAGTATCGTGCGGGATCACGTCGGCCGCGCCTACGGCATTCTCTCTAACGCTCACGTTCTGACGTCAAAGGAGTCGCTCGATTTACTCTCAAGTTTGCGTTTGGGAATCGATTTGGGTATATTGGATGATGTCGATCGTTCGACAGTGGCGAAACTGCTGACGCAGGTTCAGCCCGGGCATTTGCAGAAACTGGTAGGAAAAGAGCTGAAACCCGCGCAGAGGGATGATGCGCGGGCTGATCTTGTAAGGTCCAGTCTGCTGAAAACGACTAGAATAAGTAGAAACGACGAGCAAACATGAATAATTTTACGCCACGCGCTCAGCAGGTCCTGCACCTGGCTCGCAAAGAAGCCGACCGCTTCAACCACGGTTATGTGGGAACGGAGCACATCCTTCTCGGCCTTATCGGGCTGGGACAGGGCGTCGCGGTAAACGTGATGCAGAAGATGGGGATCGACCTTGAGACGATCAGGCTCGAAGTGGAAAAAGCCGTCGGCGTCGGACCCGAAACGAAGACGATGGGCAACGTGCCGTTTACCCCGCGCGTCAAGAAGGTTCTGGCTCTCGCGGGCAGTGAGGCCAGATCTCTGCATCATTCCTATGTCGGAACCGAGCACATTCTCCTCGGCCTGCTTCGCGAAGGAGAGGGTGTGGCCGCGCGTGTTTTGCAGAACCTGGGCGTTGATCTCGAACAGACTCGTGTCGAGATTATGAAAGAGCTCGATCCAAATTATGAACCGACATCCGATATGGGGGACGCCGGGGAGGAAGGACCCGGAGGCGTTCCGCGCGACTCGAAGACCCCCGCTCTGCATACGTTCGGCCGTGACCTGACAGAGCTGGCCGCCAAAGACGAACTTGATCCGGTGATCGGCCGTGAGAGCGAGATTGAACGCGTCATCCAGATTCTATGCCGGCGCACAAAGAACAATCCGGTTCTTCTCGGCGAAGCGGGCGTCGGTAAGACGGCGATTGTCGAGGGTCTCGCACAGGCCGTCTGTTCCGGTGACGTTCCGGAACTTCTGCGGGATAAGACCGTTGTCACGCTCGACCTCGCGCTGATGGTCGCCGGCACGAAATACCGCGGACAGTTCGAGGAACGCATCAAAGCGGTGATGGATGAGATCAAGCGGTCCGGAAATATCATTCTTTTCATCGACGAACTGCACACGATCGTTGGCGCGGGATCGGCAGAGGGCGCGATGGACGCGTCCAATATCATCAAGCCGGCACTTTCGCGCGGTGAACTGCAGTGCATCGGCGCGACAACGATGAACGAATACCGCAAGTTCATCGAAAAAGACTCGGCGCTGGAGAGGCGCTTCCAGTCCGTCATGGTGCGGGAGCCTACCGTTCTTGAGACCATTGATATCCTCAAGGGCCTTCGCCCGAGATATGAGGAGCATCATCACGCGCGGATTTCCGACGACGCTCTGAAGGCTTCGGCAGAGCTTTCCTCGAGGTATTTGACCGATCGTTTTCTCCCGGATAAGGCCATTGACGTGATGGACGAGGCGGGCGCTCGCGCCCGGATATCGGCTATGACCCGTCCGCCTGACGTCAAAGAGCAGGAGAAGAAAATCGAGGAGATCAAGGAGCGGAAGGAAGCTGCCATCCACGACCAGAAGTTTGAAGAAGCCGCGTCTTTCCGGGACGAAGAGCGGGCAGCCCGCGAAGCTATGGAGATGATCCTGGAAGAGTGGCGCAAAGCCCGGGACGAGACGGTGGTCAGTGTGGAGGAAGAGGACATCATGCACATCGTGTCCAAGTGGACGGGTGTTCCTCTGACGAAGATGGAGGCTACCGAGACTGCTCGTCTCCTGCAGATGGAAAAGGAGATCGAGAAAACGGTCGTGGGCCAGGATCAGGGCGTGGAAGCTATTTCGAAGGCGTTGCGGCGTTCGCGCGCCAACCTCAAGGACCCCCGCCGCCCGATCGGCTCGTTCATCTTTCTGGGTCCTACGGGCGTGGGTAAGACTCTTCTCGCGAAAGCTCTGACGGAGTTCATGTTCGATGATCCTGACGCGCTGATTCAAATTGATATGTCGGAATACATGGAGAAGTTCTCCTCGTCACGCCTGGTGGGTTCGCCCCCCGGCTATGTCGGCCATGAGGAGGGTGGGCAGTTGACCGAGCGAGTGCGGCGCCGACCGTATTGCGTTGTCCTTTTTGATGAGATCGAGAAGGCTCATCCGGATGTGATGCACCTTCTTCTCCAGATTCTTGAGGAAGGTAAACTCACTGACAGCCTGGGCCGGACCGTAGACTTCAGGAATACCGTGGTGATCCTGACCTCTAATCTTGGAGCCGACTTCATCCGCAAGGGCGGATCGCTTGGCTTCGGTGAGAAGACCGAGGATGCCGATTATGAAACACTGAAGGCGCGGATGCTTGATGAAGCGAAGAAAGTCTTCAAGCCGGAACTGTTGAATCGAATCGACGATGTGATCGTTTTCCGTCAGCTCAACAAGGGTGACGTGAAGAAGATTCTTGATATCGAGCTTATCAAAGTCCGTAAGCGGCTCGAGGCGAAGAATATAGAGTTGCATCTGAGTGATTCAGCGGAGGAGTTCCTGATCGGCAACGGCTACGATCCCGCGTTTGGAGCGCGTCCTCTGCGTCGCGCCATCGAGAGACACCTGGAAGACCCCCTGGCGGAGGAAATCCTCAGGGGCAATATCACGCCTTCAGAACGCGTCGAAGTCACGGCCGAGGGCGACCACCTCAAGTTTGAACAGCTTGCCGGCGCTAGTTAGTCCAAGGTCGCGTACAGGGCTCCACGTGCGGTTGGTCGCGGTTCTTTTCGCTTTTTTCCTCTTTTCTCTGGTATTTCTCCATTGGATGTCTAAACTGCCGTTGAATGATAGGTCTAAAACGATTTAGATGGAGGTGATGAGATGGCATTTAAGAAGATGAAGACACCTGTAACGCTGGGCAACGCCCGCTTCACTGTTTATTCAGACGGCTGTGTGCGCATGGAGTACGCGCATTGGGAACGTTTCAGTCCCTATGCCTCCATCATCGTCGGCAAGAAGCTTCCGAAGGCCGCTTCGGCTGAAGTGGAAATCGAGGGGCGCGAGGTGCGGATTCGTACGCCTAAGTTCGAACTTCACTACAAGGAAAACGGGGAGGAGTTCTCGGCGCAGAACCTGAACATCTCCCACGTCGATAAAGATAACAAAAAGAAAGTCTGGTCTCCCGGCAAGAAGGATGAGGGCAATCTTGGCACGGTCACGCGCTCGCTCGACTTCTGGAAATGGTGCGGCGGCCCGGAGAAACATCCGGTCGAGGGTATTCTCAGCACGGACGGCGGTCACTTCCTGCAGGATCATGGGCGCGTCTACTGGAACACGAAGTACGATTGGCCGCAGTCTATGCAGGACCAGGTGGCATTTGACGGTTACTTCTTCGCGTACGGGCAAGACTTCAAGGGAGCTCTCAAGGATTTCATCACGGTCTTTGGACGCATTCCGATGGTTCCGCGCTGGACGTTCGGCTTCTGGTACTCGCGGTGGTACGACTACACGGATAAAGAGTTCGTCGCGCTCGCGAAGCGATATGATAAGGAGAAGATCCCGATCGATGTAATGATTATCGATACTGACTGGCGCGACAACTGGGGCGGGTACGACTGGAGCAAGCGTACATTCCCGAATCCGGAAAAGGCGCTGAAGAACCTCCATGACCTCGGCCTGCAGACATCTCTGAACGATCACCCGGGTTACGACGCATACGAGTCGCTGCCCGGTAATGACAGCCATATCCCGGCGATCGCAAAGAAACTCGGTCCGCTGCCGCACGAGGGCAGGTGGGCGTGTGACTGGTCGAATAAGAAGGCTCTGAAGGTGTGGTTTGACGAGTTACTTGGCCCGTTCTTTGACCAGGGCATGGACTTCTGGTGGATTGACGGCTGGATCAAACGCTCGTTCCGCGGCGAAGACAGCCAGCTCTGGGCTAACTGGCACTACTTCGATGAATGTGAGAAACGCACCGGCAAACGCGGGATGATCCTGTCGCGCTGGGGCGGGGTGGGATCACATCGCTTCCCCGTGCAGTTCTCCGGCGACACGGCCTCAGAGTGGGACACGCTGCGTGAGCAGATTCAGTTCACCGCAAACTCGGGCAACCTTGGCGCGATCTACTGGTCGCACGATATCGGCGGTTTTTTCGGCAAGAAGATCGATGAGGAGTTGTTCATCCGGTGGAGCCAGTTCGGCGCGATGAGCCCGGTCTTCCGCACACACAGTGATCACGGCAGCCGTGAACCGTGGGAGTACAGCGAGAAGGCTAAGGCGCTGTTCCGCAAGCAGACGCGGATCCGCTACGCGCTCGCACCATACTTCTACACACTGGCGCGCGAAGCGCACGATACAGGAATGCCGATCATCCGTCCTCTGTATCTCGAGTACAACGACAATGACGGCGGGGCGTTCTACCGCAAGCACCAGTACACGATCGGGAGAGAATTGCTCGTGATTCCGGCAGACGGCGCTGCGGACAAGAAGACAGGAATGTACTCCAAGCGGATCTACATTCCGAACGGAAACTGGTCAGGCCTGGAGACGGACGAGACGTACTTTGGAATGATGGACCGCAGTATCGACATACCCCTTGAGATCATTCCGACCTACGTGCGCAAAGGCGCCATCATCCCGTGTCAGGCTGTCGGCAAACGGATCGGCAAGGACGTGCCCGAGGAAATGCAATTCGACTACTATCCGGATGATCTGCACCCCTCGCATTTTGAACTCTACGAGGACGATGGGGATTCAAAGGACTATGAGAAGGGCAGATGTGCCGTCACGCATGTTGACGGTTCGCGCAGCGGAGACACGATCATGTTCAAAATCGCCGCGCCGAAGGGCTCATACAAGAATATGCCGAAGAAGCGTTCCTACGTCGTCAGAATGGCAATAGACCACGACGAGAAAGTGGGGTCCGCGGAGGCTGAGGTCGGCAAGGGCGAATGGCAGAAGATCACATCCAAAACGACCGGCACTTGCCTGGCAGGAACAGTGAAGTCAAAACGCAAGTTCTGCGAAGTGTCTGTGGATAGTCCGAACCAGCCGGTTCAGATTCGGGTTAAGCTCTAAAGCGAAGAGCCCGGAGCAAGGAGCGCGGAGGATGGATCGTCACACTCTATCCTCTGTCTCCTGACTTCTGACCTCTGTCTTCTAACATCTGATGTCTGGCTTCCTGCCGCCTTTATCCTGTATCCTTCTCTGGTCATGGTTACAGTGATCAAAATCCTGTGTCGGCTATTCTCGGCCCTCCCGCTTGGCGGCGCGCTCCGGCTCGGACGCGGGCTGGGCTGGTTGTTCGGCAACGTGTTCCGTTATCACAGATCGGACGCCTCTGAGGCCCTGGGCGTGGCCTTTCCCGAGATGAGTGCTGTCGAGAAGCAAGCGATTCTCAACCGCATGTACAAGGGATTTGGAATGAACCTGGCGGAACTTCTTCGTCTGAATTCGATGAAGGCGGAAGATCTGATGAGCCGCGTTGAGGGCCGCGGCCTTGAGAACCTCGTGAAGGCGCTCGAAGGCGGCAAGGGTGTCATTGCCGTGACTGCGCATATCGGTAACTACGACTTACTTGCGATGGCCTGTGCAGCATTCGGGCACCCCATCACGATAATCTCGAAGGTCATCAAGAACGAGAAACTGAACGAATTCTGGCAGGAACTTCGCGCGCGGTTTGGAATCGAGATACTTCCGCCAAAGAATTCTTACCGGGAATGTCGACAGGCGCTCAAACGGAACCGGATGCTTGGTTTCATTCTTGATCAGAACATGATCGCGAAAGAGGGGATATTCGTGGACTTCTTCGGCAAGTCGGCATGCACCACGCCGGGCCTGGCTTTTCTGGCGGCCCAGGCGCAGTGTCCGATTATTCCGGCGTTCATGATCAGAAAGCCGGGCGGGAGGCACGAGATCATCATGTTCGAGGCCATAGAGCCTCCTGATAACAGAGATGCCGATGAAATCCGCCGGGTTACGCAGGAATGCACAAAGGTCATTGAAGATGTGATCCGCCGGTATCCGGACCAATGGACGTGGATTCATCGCCGCTGGCGGACAAAACCGAAAGATAACCGCCCGGGCCGGGACGGGCGGACCGGCATCGAGGACCCCGCCGGGCCTGAAAGCGGGTGAGCAAGACGCACGATGCTGTTTCATTTAGGCTCACGATCGTGAGGCTAAATGAAACAGCGTTGGTATCGGGGAACGGATCTTCCCGGCCAACGGAGGTCGTTGAACCGGCCACCGCAAACTTCCAATGCTTGGAAGTTTTCTATAGGATTCTTCCAAACCTTGGAAGTTTCTGTGAACGTTGAAAGGGTTTGTGCGATCGAATACATGGTGCGAGGTTAATCATGAGAACGCTTGCGATATTTCTTGTCTCACTCATTGTTGTTCCCGCCGTCGTTCTGGCGTCGGCCGAACTCCCCCTGAAGAATGTTGTCCTGTTCAACAGCGGCGTCGGGTACTTCGAGAGGTCGGATGAAGTGGCGGGCGCCGTGAGTGCGGATCTGTCTTTCAAGACGGAACAGTTGAACGACGTGCTTAAATCTCTGGTGCTGATCGACGAGGGCGGTGGCGATGTCACGTTCGTGACGTACGATGCGAAGGATCCTGCCGAGCGGACGCTGAAGTCTTTCAGCGTTGACCTCTCCGACAGCCCGAGCTTTGGAACGATTCTTCAGCGGATGCGCGGTGTTGCCGTACGAGTTACGACGAGCGGTTCTGATCTGGAAGG
>JAHIZV010000083.1 GCA_018814445.1 Verrucomicrobiota bacterium
AGCGGATACCTCCTTGGTTGTGTTGGTGGTTAGTTTACGTTGACATACTAACACACCGGGGGTGTCCGCTTTTCATATGACCAGGCCTTGCTTAATGAGTAACGTCGCTATAATCACTAAACAAGGCCTGACCCCTTCCTCGAGAATCTTCCTGGGGTCAGACCGGCGTGGTTTCGCTTTGCGACTGAAGGTCATCAGACCCAGAACTCGGCACAGAGCCGATCCGACACCGCGGTCCAAACTGCGCAGTATATCGGGATTCATCACGATGGATACAGGATAAAGGCTGGCAGTTGAGCTTGCCAAGCGTGTAGATTCAGTTGGTTCCGAAGCGAACTGATTCGACAAATGGCCACTGGATTCCGAACTCGAATGCCGATGAGTCTGTTGATTGTCCTTATTGCAGGGGCAATAGTGCGGGTGGTGTTTCTCTCCGAAGTTCAGTCCGACGTGAGGGCGGCGTATCCCGATCTCGACGGGTTGTATCATCACTACTGGGCTCGCGCGCTGGCGACAGGCGACTGGGTTCCTCCGCCGGGCCAGCCTGATCCCCAAATCAGAGAGCATGCCTTCATAAAGGCCCCGGGCTATCCTTACGCGCTTTCCATCCTGTACCGGTTGACCGGACCACGTCTTGCGGCAGCTCGAACAGTGCAGACAGGGCTTGGTTTAGTCAGCGTGGCGCTTGTTTATATCCTGGCTCTGCGGATGTTCGACCGTCGAGCAGCCGCCATCTCGACGGTGATGTACCTGTTGTGCTGGATATTTCCTTATTATGAAAGCCAGTTGCAGGAGACCTCTCTTGCCGTAGCCCTTTGGCTTGCCCTGTGGGTACTGCTGTTGAGCGGGGGTACCGAGCGAAACAGTTTTCTGTTTCTCGCGGCCGGGCTCACTTCCGGAGCGCTGGCGCTTGTCCGGCCCAATATTCTTCTGCTTATTCCGCTTCTCGCGGTCGGCATATTCTGGATACAGGCTTCGTCTCCTGTCGTGCGGTGGCGGGCCGCAGGACTTTTTCTGCTGGGTGCGATGATGGCCGTCCTTCCTGTCACGGTGCGCAACTTCAGAGTGTCCGGCGATGTGGTGCCGATCACCGCGGGCAGTGGCTTGAATCTCTACATCGGCAACAATCCAATCGCGAACGGGTACACGGGCATCGCCCCCGGCATTCAGTCGTGGTCGACGTTTGACCTGCCCCGCATCGTCGATCAATTGAGCGACGAAGAAGGGAAAAAACTGACATACGCCGGCGCATCCGCCGTCTGGAAAGAACGGGCGCTCAGCTACATCAGAGGCCATCCGGGTCGGACACTATCGCTTATGATTCAGAAGTCCCTCTTGTTCTGGGGGCCGCTTGAGGTAAGCGTGGATCAGGTGGACGAGCTTGAGAGGAATGCATCCCCGGTACTTCGACTGCTCCTTGTCCGTTTTCCGCTGATTCTGGGTCTTTCATTCGTCGGCTGTGTGTTCTGGTTGCTGGCCCGTGTCGGTGAGCGTGAGAGAAGGTTCGGCATACTAGTGCTTGCCGCGGTCGCGGTATACTCTGCGTCGTTCCTTCCCTTTACGGTAACCGGCAGGTACCGGGCCCAGATTATCCCTCTTCTTCTTCCCTGGGCCGCATACTCTCTCGTTCTTCTGTGGAACGCCGGGGCGGGCCGGGAATACAGGCGGCTGGCGATGGTGCTGATGTCTATTCTTGCGGTGACCGCGTTGACGTCGGTCAACTGGGCCGGATACAAGCCGGAGAAAGAGAAGTGGCATCTCAGCTACGCGCTGGCGCATGCAAAACAATCGAACTGGGAAGCGGCAGAGAAGTCGCTCCGGCTGTCCATCGAGGCGAATCCGGGTTTCGTCAGATCATGGAAGTACCTCGCGTCCCTTCTTATCGCGCAGGAGCGATACGACGAAGCGGGGGAGGTCGTTGACCGGCTTATGAAGATGGCGCCGACAGATCCGGACGTGTGGGATCGCGCGGGAACATTATCGTCGCGGCTTGGCCTTTGGGAGGAAGCATCAGAACGATTCTCCCGCGGACTGGAGTATGACGCCCGACACGTTACACTGCTTATCAATAAGGGCACGAGTGAAGCCGCCCTCGGGCGCATCGAGGAAGCGATTCCTTACTTTGAGAAGGTGACGAAGTTAGCTCCGCATCTACCGGAGGGGTGGTTCGATCTCGGCCGGGCGTACGATCAGGGAGGAAGGCCGGACGACGCGGTCAGGGCCAGGGAGAAGTTGCTGCAGATGCGCCGTCCGAGCGGTCGATATGACAAGTGGTAAGATACATGCTGACGAAACGGGGAGGCTGGACTCCAGACCGGTCGCGTTTGCTGTGCTGTTGATTCTTCTGACGCTCCTGGCGTACATGCCCGTTTTTCAGGCGGGTTTCATCTGGGACGATGACCTTTTCATCACCGACAATTTTTCGCTTCGCAGTCCTGAGGGGTTGAAAGTTATCTGGACGCGTCCCGCGGAGAACCCCCAGTACTATCCGCTGCTGCTCACGACCTTGCGGGGGTTGTTCCGGGTGTTCGGTGAGAACCCGTCCGGATACCATGTTGTTACTCTCCTGTTTCATGTCGCGACCGCACTGGCGCTCTGGCGCCTGGCGAGAAGGCTTGTCCCGGCAGGCGCTGCGTGGTGTGCGCTGTTGTTCGCGCTGCATCCGATCCAGGTTCAGTCCGTTGCGTGGGCGACGGAGCTCAAGAACACGATGTCGGGTTTCTTTTACGTGGCCGGGCTGGTGTGCTGGATATCCTTTCTCGATCGAGATGGTGAGCGCGAACGAGCTGGGATACCCGTCTCTTATTGGTGCGCGTTCGTCCTTTTTCTTGCCGCGACGCTGAGCAAGACAACGACATTCTCATGGCCTCTGGCCGCATTTCTGATCGCCATGTACCGGGATCAGGCCGGCGGGCGGCTTCGACTGGCGGCATTCTTGAGCCCTATGGCAGTGATCGGAGCTCTGGTGGGGTGGATAAGCGTTGCCGTCGAACATTCCGGGTATGAAAATGGAGTACCTGCGATTCTCAGATTCGCGGAGAAATGGTTTGTTGCGGCGAGGTCGCTCTGGTTCTACGCGGGAAAGACGCTGTGGCCGAACCCACTCATGATGATCTATCCAAGGTGGGACCCGGATGTTGCGAATCCTGCAAATATCCTATCGCTTGCTTCCGCGATACCGGTTCTTGTTGTCCTGTTCGCGGCGAGGCGACGAATCGGGAAGGGACCATTTCTCGGCAGTGTGTTCTATGTTGTCGCGCTGGGCCCGATTCCATTTCTCGGTATCAATTTCGTATATCTGTATTCTTATGATGCCGATCATTTCACCTATCTGCCGAACGCATGCCTGTTCCTCGTCCTGGGTGCGTGCATCTCTTCCGCCGCGAGATTTCTCGACTCCGGAGCGAGAAAAGTAATCGGGGTCATCATTATTACCGGACTGTGCGCGGCCACATGGCGTCACGCCGGCACGTTTCAATCAGAAGAAGCTCTTTGGAAACACAACGTGAGGTATTTTCCGGAAAGCACGATTGCCTGGATGAATCTCGGGCACGCATTTTCTGAGCGAGGTGCATACGGCGAAGAGATTGAAGCGTATGAGAAAGTCATCGCATTGGATCCGCAGTTTACGGCCGCATACAACGACCTGGGGCTGGCCAAAGCCGCCGCGGGAGATGTAGAGGGCGCACTGACAGCTTTTCGTCACGCGATGACACTGGATCCCGAGTTGGTAGAACCGAAGCACAACCTGGCCAACGCGCTGGCTGCACAGGGACATCATGATCAGGCGATCAAGTTCTTCCTGGAGGTACTTGAAGAAGAGCCGGGCCATCTTCACGCGCGACTTAATCTGATTCATGCACTTCGGCTGAAAGGGCGTTTAGGCGAGGCCGGGGAACACGCCGACGCAGTTCTCAAGCAGGCGCCGCCCTCGGCAGAGGCGTGGTATGAAGCCGGTCGAGTTGATCAGGCCCGGGGAGATTATGAGCGAGCCGCGCGGCGGTTCAGAGAGGCCCTGAACATAAAGTCAGATTATGAAGAAGCCCTGTCGTCACTTACCGAAGTCAATGGAGTAATTCGAGACCAGAAGGATGCGGGCTCTGTTTCTCCGACTCCAAGATAGTAACTGGCTGATGAGTAAGTGGTTATGATCATTCTCCCGACTTGAATAAGACGCGGGCCCGGATTTTCGTCCAGTGAAAGGCGCATCCGAGCCCGATTTCCCCCTTAGTTCACCCATTGGAACCCGCCACGAGAGCGAATCTTGAGCATGTCGCCGCATTGACATTACCTTGAATATCAACTATTTTTACATTTGGCGAGCAGTGCAGTCGCGAGTTTGCGGTATCGACGGCGGGTGTCATATCTGCGGTCGGTGGATGTATGGATTTGCGGTTGCGGACAAGCTCGCCATAGCGAAGAAAGTGACTGTCCATGAGTGGCGGGGTGTGGCCTGTTGCTCAAATTAGAGTCTGTAATGGACGTGGGAGAAGAATCAACCACTGGATTGCCGGAGAATGGCGGACAGACTTCTGTCATTCAACTGGCGGACGGTGTTGAGTGGGGCATATGAAAGCGCAACACAGCAGCTTTTTTTATGCAGGGCTTGAAAAACTCAGGTTTCGTCGTGTGAGTGCATCTGTGCATCTGAGAGGGGATTCCAGAAAGCGGACAGCCGGGTCACCGGTCTGGATCGCGTGCATTTTCTTGGCTTTGCTTTTTGGACTCGCGACTAATGCGGATGCCCAGTGGTTTGAGGTGAGGAACTCCGGCGGCGGAGCACCCAATGCACCTGCTACCATCTATCTTGGCGACACCGGTCTGACCTTCGGTTGTGACGCCTGGGGCACGTTGGGTGGTCAATGGGGTGGAGCGACGGTCTATATCCACACGGGAACCGACATCCACAACGGTACGGCGGGAGCCGCGATCAACTACACCAGCACCGATGCCAAGTCCAACACCTCAGGCAAGTTCACGAGTACAGGCACGTGGTACTGGGGCATCCGGATGCAGTACAACACGAGCGGTACAATCGTGGGTTGGTACTGCCGGAATAACGGCACATGGGCCGCGGCCTGGGGCACGCCGGTTTCTGATCTGACGTTGACAGTAAACGCGCTTGGTGATCCCACCGGACAGACCGCGACGAAGGACGGAACCAACCCGAGCACGCAGATCAACCTCGCCTGGACGAAATGGAATTCGAAGAACGTGATGGCCGTTCGCTCGACGAGCAGTAACTTCACGGCGCCGACCCAGGGGTCGGCTTACAGCACGGGCGCCACGCTGGGTTCAGGTACTGTGGTCTACAATGGGTCCGACACCACCTACAATGACACGGGCCGGAACCCGAACACGACGTACTACTACAAATTCTACAGCGAGAACTACAGCTACTACTCGGCAGGCTCTTCCGCGAATGCCACGACCGATCCGCCTGCGAATCCGACTCCCGGTGCGGTGAGTGTTGATGGCCAACAGGCCGCCGACCTGAGCTGGACTAAATCGGGAAGCTTGAGTGTCATGGTCGTGAAATCCACGAGCGCGACCGCCACGCGTCCGACAGATACGGTTGCTTACAATGTGGGCGACTCTATCGGCTCAGGGAAAGTGATCTACAAAGGTGCCGCAACGAGCTACAAGGGCATTGAACTGACGGCCAACACTACCTGGAACTTCTTCTATTACAGCTACAGCGGCAACTACTACTCAAACGGACAAACGAACAACACGACGACGACAAGTTTTGGTGCGGATGAGATCTATGATTCGCTTTCCTATACGAATGGAAACAACCTGAATACCAAGAACCTGGGCAACGGTTTCAGCGGGGCGTGGTCGGACGCCAACCCCGGTGCATACGTCATTGTTTCCACCAACTTCTCAGCATACTCGGGCTATCCTGCGGAGAAGGGCCACGCGGTTTCGGTGACTCCGCCCGCAGCTGCGGCGCGGACGGCCGACCGCTCCTTCTCGTCGATCAGCGCCGGTGAAGTATTCATCGGATACGTGGTCAAGTACAGGTACGACGAGAATAACGCCGGAACAGACGGCAAGTACGTCGGCGTAAGTATGATCGACGGTTCGACCGAGGAGATATTCTTCGGTGAGGTGGACAGTGCAGCCCAGGCGATTGGTGTGGATCCACAGGGCGATGGATCGGCGGACGATGCCGGTCTCGATTCCATGGGCAACGCCACAAACTACATCGTGATCGGCAAGTACAACTTCGCGACGAAGGAAGCCAAAGTCGCGATCTACACGAATGCAGCGGCAGTGCCCACAAGCGAACCTACGACGTGGGCGGGCGAGACGACGATGACGACGGGTCCGGCGGAGATAGACGGCATCCGTCTTGAGGCCGGTGCGTCCAGCGGAACGCCCGGGGAATGTATCTTCGACGAGATCCGGGTCGGCCGGTCGTGGGGAGACGTGGTCCGCACGGCATCCTACATCTTCGATGACGGCGGCAGCGGGCATGACTGGAGTACGGCGGGGAACTGGAGTTCGGCGACCGAGCCGACGAGCGCGAACAACGCATATGTAGGCAACTCACTTACGGCCGTCGTCAGCCAGGCGAGCGAGGCGGCGAACAATCTGGATATAGCAGACGGAACGGCGCAGACGGGTACGGTCCAGCAGACAGCCGGAAGCCTGACGGTCAGCGGCGACTTCACGCTGGGGGACGACTTCGGAAACAAGGGTGTCTACCAGATGTCGGGCGGCACGCTGACGGTGGCAGGAACCGCCCACATAGGTGATGCGGGCCTGGGTCAAATGACGGTTTACGGCGCTTCTTCAGACCTGAATTTCCAGGGAGTGCTGGCGATTGGCGACGGCAGCACGGATGAGAACTATGGCAGTTATCTCCATCTCGACGGTGGAACAGTGACGGTGGACGGACAGTTCTACCTGGGTGCAAGCGCGCAGGGAGCGGACGGCACATTGATCATGTCGGGCGGTGTATTCGAAGCCAATAGCGTCTTCAACATCGGTGAAGTGAATAGCTCGACCGGTCGCGTCTACGTGAAAGACGGCTCGATCGTGGGCGGATCAAGCGACGATATCTACATCGGCGACGCGGGATACGGGTTTATGCAGGTGTCGGGCGGCACAGTGGATGTCAACGGCACCGGCGGGGATATCTTCATCGGTGACGATGCCAACGGCGGCCGCGTGAACGAGTTGGAAGTTATCGGCGGCCTGGTGGATGTGGAAAACAATATCGAGATGGGTGACTCATCCGGAGCGTCCGGTCTGCTGGACATCCATGGCGGCCGTCTGGAGATAGGCGACGATCTGTATGTGGGTGACGAGGCAAACGGCACGGGCACGGTGACGATGGTCGGCGGGACCATGAAGGTCGACAACTTGTACGTTGGTAATGCGGGCATTGGCGCGATGACTCTTGGCGGCGGGGCGGTGACAGCTTCCGTTTTCTCTGTGGGTCAGGCCTCCGGGGGCAGCGGTACCGCGACGGTGACCAACGGAAGACTTTATGTAATCGCGAACGGCGACCTCATCGTCGGAAATGCAGGTGCCGGTGTGCTGAATATCGGTGGCGGCGCAGTCCTCGAAAGCATCGGAGGTTCTACGCATCCGATGATCGTCGGTGGGGCGGCTACAGGCAACGGCACCGTCAATCAGACCGGAGGCCGTGTCGAGGCCCTGGACAATACCGACCTTATTATAGGAAACGTCAGCGGAGCGTCCGGGGTTTACAAACTGTCGGGCGGAACGATGGATCTGGATTCGTCCGGCACGAGCAACGGCGACGATCTGACGGT
This sequence comes from Verrucomicrobiota bacterium, assembly GCA_018814445.1. GTDB lineage: Bacteria > Verrucomicrobiota > Kiritimatiellia > JAHIZV01 > JAHIZV01 > JAHIZV01. Next base: position 7,791 of record JAHIZV010000083.1, read on the forward strand.
ATCAAACGGCACGATGCACCTCGTTGGTGTCAATTGGACCAACACGATCGACGATGACATGTTTATCGGGCCGGACGGCGAGATGACCTTTGAGTTTATTGCCGGCGCCATCCGCGCCTTCAGCGTGGACGACGATCTGTTCATCAACAGCGGCGCAACGCTGAATATCACGCAGGCGACGGACATCGTCGGCGGAACATATGTTGTCATCACCAGCGAGAATTCGAGTGCTGTCAGCGGAACGTTCAACACGACCAACTGGCAGGGCTCGGCAACGGGCACAGTCTCATACACCGCTGGCCGTGTGGCTCTCGTATTCAACCCCGACATGGACATCCTTGGCACGAACCTGAGCATAATCGCGGATGGTGACAGCACGCCTGATCAGTCGAACGGTGCGAACTTCGGGGACGTGGCTACTGCCGGCGGGACCAAAGACCATATCTTCACGATCACTAACAACACGCCGGGCATCATTCTCCAACTGACGGGCAACCCGTTGGTTTCGACCAGTGGGACGCATGCCGCGGACTTCAAGATCATTTCCGTTCCGGGCGACACGAACCTCACCTATGGAGAATCGACGAGCTTCACGGTGCGTTTTGACCCCGGGGCCGATGGCGCCCGCACGGCGGTGATCACGGTGTCGAACAACACGGCGGACGTCAATCCCTACAATTTCACAATCCTCGGTACCGGTATAACGGCCGCTGTCAGCGAGATGGCCGTGCTCGGTACGAACGTAAATCAAGAGATTGTCGACGGCGACGCTTCACCGACGGTAGTTGACGGCACAGACTTCGGCAGCGTGGACATCAACGGGTTCACCCAGATTCACACGTTCACCATTACGAACTCCGGAAGCGCCACGCTGCATCTGACGGATGCCTCACCTGACTTTGTCTCAATTGGTGGAACGCATGCCGCTGATTTCACCGTGACCACGCAGCCGACCTCGACGAACATCGCCGCCAACGCGACGAACCTGTTTGTGATCACCTTCGACCCGAGCGCCACAGGTCTGCGGTCGGCAACGGTGAGTATCGGCAATGATGACAGCAACGAGAATCCCTACAACTTCAGCATCCAGGGCACCGGTTATGATGTGGACATCGATGTGCTCGGAACAAACATGACGGAGCTGACGAACGGTGACGATTCGCCATCCGCTGTTGATGGAACAAGCTTCGGCAGTGTCGATGTGGATGCGAGCAAGGATCACGTATTCACGATCACCAACTCCGGCAACGTCATCGTCTATTTGACCAATGCTTCGCCGGACTTCGTCGAAATATACGGGCACACGGGCGATTTTACAGTACAGACACAACCCACGTCTACGAATCTGGCCGTCAGCGGGACCAACGCATTTGTCATCCGCTTCGATCCTACAACGACAGGCAGCAGAACGGGCCTGGTACTGATCGGACACAGCGATCCGGGCAAGGATCCGTTCACGTTTGCAATCAACGGTACCGGTATCGACGAAGAAATATCGATCCGCGGTACGAACCACAACGAGATCACCGACGGTTCCACCAGTCCGACGGCGGCACTGGGTACTGATTTTGGATCTATTCTGGATACGGCGACTAAAGATCACGTTTTCTCGATCACAAACGTTGGGACAGGCCCTCTCTACCTGACCGACTCCTCGCCGATCGTGTCCATCGGCGGCGCGCATTCAGCCGACTTTACCGTCACTTCGGACGCAGGGAGCACGACCATTCTGGCCGGGGCCCGCACGCAGTTCACGGTCCGTTTTGATCCCACCGCGGCCGGCGTCCGCACTGCGGAAGTCAGCGTTGCGAATAGCGACAGTGACGAGAATCCGTACAACTTCCGCATCATCGGCACTGCCACGGGCCCGGACGATCCTACCGTCGATTCAGTGACTCCGGACGGCGGTGAGGCCATGGATCTTGTATGGACCGAAAACGCCAATTCGGACAACGTGCTGATTCTGCGTGGTACCGGGGCGGCGACTCATTCGCCCACCAACGGTGATACGTACGCCGTCGGCAGTCACATCGGCAATGGGCGGGTCATCTTCAATGGTGCGGCGTCGGGGTATAAGGATGTCGGACTTGCGGACGGAACGACATACTACTACACCTTCTACAGTGTCAGCGCGATGACCAACTACTCGTCGGGCGCGTCAGACAGCGACGCCACCGTTGGTTACGGCTCGGAAATCGTCGAGCCCGTTTCCTACACAAACGGGGTCTCACTGAACAGCATGAACGGAGGCAGCGGCTTCAGCGGCGCCTGGTCCGTCGGGTCGGGAACTTTCGCGGTCCAGACGAACTATGGGGCTGGAAGCGGCACCTTGGTGCCGATCTTCCAGGATATAGACGGCTATCCCGACAATCATGGGCACCGCATCAAGATGTCGGCGGCGGGTGCCGGAGGTCAGTCGTACGCAACCCGCAGCATCAGCGCCGTATCGGGAGGCAAGATCTATGCGGCCTGCATCATCAGCTATCAGTGGGACGAGGACTACAAGTTCGCGGGTATGACATTCATGTCCAATACCGTGGCAAAAGGATTCTTCGGCAAGGTACCGTCGGCGAGCTGGCGGAATCTGGGTGTGTCGCAGGGCGGCGGAAATTCAGCCACGCTTACCGAGTCCAGTCCCGAGTACGAATTCAATTCGTACGACAACCCCGGTCATGACGCGGGCAACAATACTGGGGCTGTATTCCTGATTATCGGTCGCTATGACTTCAGTACGCGTGAGTTGGCGACAAAGGGCTACTACAGGACCGAGACTGTTCCCACGGCAGAGCCCTCGACGTGGGATGCCAGCCGCACTTTAGATGCCAATCATGCAAATGCGATCAACGCCGTCCGTATTGAGGCGGGCGCGCTCGGCGCGGGGGATGGTGACATCGGGACGGTCTATTTCGACGAGGTCCGCGTGGCGAATTCCTGGGATGAGCTGATTGGCCTGTTCACCTATGAGTTCACCGACAACGGCAGCGGTCATGACTGGAGTACGGCGGGCAACTGGACCGGCGCACAGGAACCGATTGCGGCGAGCAATGCATGGATCAACGGTAGTTACACGGCCGTGGTTTCGTCCGCGGGCAGTCCGGTGGCGAGCAATCTGTACGTGGGAAGTGACAACGCTCCAAGCACAGGCGCCAATCCGACGGGCATGGTCTTCCAGACCGGCGGCACGCTCACGCTGAGTGGCGACCTCATCCTGGGTGATGATACAACTGACGTCGGCTACTATCTGATCACGAACGGCACCTTGAACGTGCTCAACGAGGATATCTTCATCGGTGATCAGGGCGTCGGGATCATGACGGTTACGGGCACCGCCACGGTCGCGATGACGGACGATTCCCAGGACAATGTGCTGATCGGCTTCGGCAGTCTGTCGGGCGCTGAAGATGCCGGCAGCACCCTGTATATGGGCGGTGACGCGGTATTCAGCGTCGGAAATGACCTTCGTGTTGGTTTCTATGGCGGAGCGGAAGGATCCGTGGTGATGGCGGGCGGCAGCCTGTATGTCACCAATGAGGTGTACCTCGGCGGTTGGGGTGGCGGAGGAGGCACCAACCGGGGTGACATCACGATGAGCGGCGGCATGCTCCTCGCGGGCACCCATATCAAGCTCGGTGAGAAGGTCGGTTCGACCGGTGTTGTCACGATGACCGGTGGTGAACTTTCAACCGCAGACGGCAATATTCTGATCGGTAACGACGGCTTTGGTTACATGTCCGTTGCCGGAACGGCAACGGTTGATGTAAACGGCACGACCTGGGGCGATCTGATCGTTGGCGATAACAGTCCCGTCACCAATACCCTCGCTGTGTCAGGGAACGGGCTGGTAGACATCGCCGACAATCTGTTCATAGGCGATGATGTGGCCGGCGCCAACGGTATCATTACCATTGAAGACAGCGGGTGGATTCTTGTCGGTAATGCCGCGCTCATCGGTGATAACGCTAATTCGACGGGCAAGATCACGGTCTCATCCGGTGTTCTGGCGATCCAGGGGACAACATACATCGGCAATAACGGCACGGCCACGCTGAACATCAACGGCGGTTCCGTGACCGGCAACTATCTTCTCGTC
>JAHIZV010000084.1 GCA_018814445.1 Verrucomicrobiota bacterium
AGCGGATACCTCCTTGGTTGTGTTGGTGGTTAGTTTACGTTGACATACTAACACACCGGGGGTGTCCGCTTTTCATATGACCAGGCCTTGCTTAATGAGTAACGTCGCTATAATCACTAAACAAGGCCTGACCCCTTCCTCCTGACCCCTTCCTCCGGGTGGTTGTCGAGAGACCAGCGGGAGCGAGTCCGCATGGGCGGTGACGCTGCGCGGTGTGTTCGTTGCGAACGCACGGCGTGGCGGGGGTGGTCCTGGGTGGGGATAGCAGGCTGTATGACAAGCGTCAGCTTGGCGGCCAGCGTGCGGTCGGTCATGGGTCAACGGGCCGGTGGTGGTCCGGCGGGGTCGGGGTCACGGGGCTGGTGGTCTTCGGGGTCTTCATCAAAAAGTCCCGAAGCTTGGAAGTTTTCAAGGGGCATTCTTCCAGACCTTGGAAGTCCGTTTCGCGGACTGTCGAACCGATCTCTTCACTCTATTTTATCTTTTAAGGTATAGCCCTATTCCGCTCTATGGTTTGAATCGACGCGAAGAGAACGAAGTGAACGGAGTTTGCGTCTGAGTGGTTTGATTCCGAAGAGAAGCGATGCGGTGAGCATCAGCGCCCATGTGGACGGTTCAGGAATCATGAACACGTGATGTTCAACATCGAAGGTTCTCGTCTCGCCGACTGCCAATGTGAAGTCCCACTGGAAGCCTGCACTTAAAGGATCTGTAGAGGGACCGATAGGGCCGGCCACGTCATTGAACGTAGTTGGGCTCCCATCGGCTAGTTCCACAATCAAGTTGCCCGTCGTGGCCTCAAAGTGGTCAGGATCCGGGGTATATAGGGACTCGCCTATGAAGTTGCCATCCTGATGCGAAATCTGGTTTCCGTTCAGAATCTGCATCGTATCTGCGGAGCTGCCAGTATCGATGCTGTAGTCCCACTCATGAAAAAGATGAAGCTCCAATGCGGAAGCAGAGGCATTCGACACCGTCAAGAATGCGCTGAAGGTCGCATCGAAGGTACCGGCTGGCGAACCTTGAATCTCATAGTCAGATACGATCGTAAATGCGCCGAGATCGTAGAAGAGGGTGAGCATGTCTGATGATGGCTGAGACGTTGCGGATGGCGCGACTGTTCCTAGATAGCTCTCTCCGCCTGTTGAACCCTCTCTGTACCAGAAGTTGCCCGCCGCCACTTGCGGATCGCTTTCGACGTTCCACGCATAGGCACCGTGAGGGGTGTCATCGCTGATAGTAATGTGTGAGTTCTGATCATTGAGACCCCATAATGTCGCGTTAGCTGATGCCGCAAAAATGGCAGCAAGACAGAAGGTAAAGAAGATTGTTCTTTGCTTCATGATAGTCCTCCCTACGGAGTGTTGAGGTAGACATTGGAGATGACATAGCCGGCATTGGTATTCACGGCCAGATGATGACTGTAGAAGTCAACACCGGCACTGTTCGTAATCGCATGGAAGAGGGACGTTTCGAATTGCTCCATGGTCGGGTTGATCGGGCTTAAACCACAGCTTGAGCTTTCGCCTGAAGATATCTCCGGATGGCTTACGACAATCACGCGACCTCTAGCTCTGTTCACAGCGGTCGTTGCGGCGTAAGCGGTCCAGTCAGGCGAGAACGTGTTCGTGTCGCAGTTCTTGGCCGCCTTGCTCTGCCAGATGTACTCGCCATTGAATACATCGGGACGCACTGCTTCCGGTAGGTCAAGTATCTGACCGAGGTCGAAACCGGTTCCCTCGCCAAGATAGCTAACAGGCCTTAGATCGCCATCCGATTCGGCAGATAAGGAGAAGGTCACATGATACTCCTTGTTCGTGCGGGCACGGACCACCTCGCCGACACGAGCGAAGATATTGGATGTAAGGATCTCAGAGCGCAGAGCCACCCACTCATCGCCACCGAGTTCTCCGTTCGGATAGCGTTCGAAGAACAGATTCGTCGCTGCCGCATCGTAGGTCAGATTCGTGCTGACAGTGGGGTCGATCATTGTTTCTGAGATGTCGATTCCGTCAACACCCAGATCAAGGACCTCGTTTATGACATCATCAACCCAGGCCAGATAATTGGTGTTGAATGGGGAAAGGAGATACCTGCGGGGAGAATTGCTGTCTTCAGTGTAGTATGTTCCGTCTGCCTTTGTGGCTCGCCAAGATACGTTGTCCTCCCAAGCCCAGCGGAAGGAGTTGACGGGTTGAATCCACGCAATCACCTTCACATTATTCGAATGCGCCACTTGCAGCAGTTTTGGCAGCACGTCGTCGCTACCAATCGAGCCCTCATCCTGCAAGTGAGCCGTTTCAGGATTCTCCCAATAGGTTCCATATTTCCAGCTGTAGGCAAGAGCGTAGATAGTGTTCACGCCCCATTCGAGAGCGTTGCTGACTATCAACTCAGCCGCTCCTTGCCCCCCATAGATTGCGTAATAGGCAAAATCCACTCTGAAGCCGCGAACCTTCTCAACGTGGACGCTGACATCAGTCAGTCCTGATGAAGAAAACGGGAAGTTTGTGAAGTTCCAGCCGACCGGTTCGTTTTCATCTCGAACACCGTCATTGTCCGTGTCCCTGAAAGCCTTGATCCAGTAGTTGCTGCGGACAGGTGCATTCGTGATGGTGAAGTTTCCCGGTCCGGTGAGTGTAACGCTGTTGTTGGTGTGCCAGCCGAAGCGAGTCGGGGACGCGATCACGATGGTCTGGCCGGTGCTGCTGCCCTTGTAGGTGACAGTGCCTGAGATGTTCGCGAACTCGTTCGATGCGGTTGGATCGGTGAGATAGTAATTGATCTCGGCGAAGTCATCGAGGCCGTCATCGTCCGTGTCGGAATCGGTTGGATCAGAGAAGTAGAACGATTCGGTCGCGAGAGATACGCCGTCGCTGTCCTGGTCTGATCCGAGTTCGTACAGGCTGTAGAGTTGGTTGCTGGTCAGAGCAGCGTTGTAGATGCGTGCGTCATCGAGCATGCCGTTCAGATAGCGGGTGCCCTCGGTGGCATATCCGAGGCCGACGGGATTTGCGGTCACAGTTCCGTCACCTGTGGTTGCATGTGTTGAATCGAGTTCTCCATTGATGTAGATCAGCACATTGGTTCCATCGTAGGTCGCCGCAACATGGGACCAGGAAAGGGTAGGCAGCGGATCTGAGGCGGTATGGTAGCCTTCGACGCTTAATCCATACCAGTAGAACTGAGGTTTCCCACTTCGAACATTGAGATAGTAG
>JAHIZV010000085.1 GCA_018814445.1 Verrucomicrobiota bacterium
AGGAGGAAACACCCGTTTCCATTCCGAACACGGAAGTTAAGCTCCTCAGCGGCAATGGTACTGTGGCAATGTCCATGGGAGAGTAGCACGTTGCCGGGTTAATTTCGAAAGGCCCCGAGTCTTGGACTCGGGGCTTTTCTCATGGTTCATGATTCAGAAATGGAAACCTTGAACATGGGCCTGTGGGCCCAATTGCACCTTGCTATGCATTCACCCCTATGCTAGTTTCCCGCGCTTTACTTGGGGAGGAGTGGGTTGTTCCCCGGTAAACATTAGGAATATCAACCCGAAACACGCAACACGTAGTCATGGAACAAACCAAACAACAAAAGAAACAACATATCGACTTCGACCTGAGTCAATTCGGCGGCGATGAACGGGCCGCAATGACTGCCATGTACGAAGAAACGCTCAAGGACTTCACCGAAGGGTCAATAGTCGTTGGTAAAATCATTGAGATACGCAAGTCAGACGTTCTCGTGGACATCGGATACAAATCAGAGGGCCTCATTTCCCTGTCCGAGTTCAGAGATGCAGACGCGTTGAAACCCGGTTCGTCGCATGAAGTGCTGCTGGAAAGCCTCGAGGATGATGAAGGCATGGTTGTCCTCAGCAGGCAACGGGCTGAGCTGCAGCGCAGTTGGGACCGCGTTCTGGCGGAGTTTAATGAGGGCGATACGATCAAGGGTGAGATGAGGGGCCGCGTGAAAGGCGGGTTCATCGTCGATGTCGGCGGCGTTGACGCTTTCCTCCCGGGGTCACAGGTAGACGTCGTTCCTGTCAGGAACCACGATGAATACATGAACGCTCCCTTGGATTTCAAAATTCTCAAGATAAACCAGGACCGCCGAAACATCGTACTATCGCGCCGCGAGTTGCTGGAGGATCAGCGCAAGGAGCAGAAGAAAGTTCTTCTGGCGGAGATTCAAAAAGGTCAGGTGCGCAAAGGTTTTGTGAAGAATATTACCGACTTCGGTGCATTCATTGATCTGAACGGAATGGATGGTCTCCTGCATATCACCGATATGAGCTGGGGGCGGATTAATCATCCATCTGAGATGCTGAGGGTGGGTCAGGATGTCGAAGTCATGATTCTTGACGTTGACTTGGAGAAAGAGCGTATCTCTCTCGGACTGAAGCAGAAGGCGGACAATCCGTGGGACACGATCGAGGCCAAGTATCCTGTCGGCAAACGCATCCGGGGCAAGGTGGTGAACCTGATGCCCTATGGTGCATTTGTCGAGTTGGAGCAGGGAGTCGAAGGCATGGTTCATGTGTCGGAGATCTCATGGACGAAACGCGTTGCCCGTGCGTCTGATGTTCTATCCGTGGGCGAAGAAGTTGATGCAGTGGTTCTGAGCGTCAACAAGGATGAACAGAAGATATCTCTGGGCATCAGGCAGACTGAGGCCAATCCCTGGGATCTGGTTGCGGAACGCTATCCGATAGGTGCGCGCATCAAAGGGAAAGTCAGGAACTTCACTTCTTACGGCGCATTCGTTGAGCTGGAAGAAGGTGTCGACGGCATGATTCATGTATCCGACATGTCTTGGACCCGTAAAGTCAACCATCCGTCAGAGGTCCTTAACAAGGGCGATGAAGTTGAGGCCATAGTGCTTGAAGTGGATGCCTCGAACCAGCGCATCAGTCTGGGTCTGAAGCAGGCGCAGGAAGACCCTTGGGCTGGCGTTACGGCGAAATACGCTGTCGGTCAGCTTGTGAAAGGGAAGGTTCGTAAGTTGACTTCGTTCGGCGCATTCGTTGAGCTTGAAGAGGGTGTCGATGCCCTTGTTCATATCAGTCAGATAAGTGAACAGCGCGTACAGAACGTGCGCGATGTACTTAAGCCGGGCGAAGAGGTCGAAGCGCGGATCGTGAAAATTGATCCGGTTGAACGGCGTATTGGTTTGAGCATCAAGGCCGCACAGATTTCGGACGAGGAGTTCGAAGTCAGTGAGGAGATGCTGCAAGGTCTACGTCCGGGCGAGGATCTGGTGGATCTTGCTGGGGCTTTCGATGAAGCCTTCGGCGATACAGAGTCATCCCAGGAATGGCATCCGGGTCAGTCCTGACGGATTCATAAACTAAAAAATACGGGCGGCGGATAGATTTCCGCCGCCCGTTCTATTTCCGCAGGTCAGGACGAGTTTGGTCTGCGTGGTCAAATGTTGTCGGCTTGCGGATTTGTCAGGCTGTATATTTCATCAAAATGCGTCCAGACACTGTCGGCGGTCGGTTCAAAACCAGCCACTGATGGTCGATTCAAAACCAGCCAGTGTTCGTATATAGCTTGCTTTTTTCCGTAGGGCAACTGATTTGCGGGAGGAGTTATACACGGTCGCGGGCGGGGGCCCTTCCCGGCCC
>JAHIZV010000086.1 GCA_018814445.1 Verrucomicrobiota bacterium
GGGCCGGGAAGGGCCCCCGCCCGCGACCGTGTATAACTCCTCCCGCAAATCAGTTGCCCTACGGAAAAAAGCAAGCTATATACGAACACTGGCTGGTTTTGAATCGACCATCAGTGGCTGGTTTTGAACCGACCGCCGACACTCACTGCTCAGTCGGCCGTTATCTGGGATGAGACCTTTGACGGCACGCGAGCCTGGAACGTCATCGCGCAGGACGACCCCGGTTCAAGCGTGAACATCAGTGGAGGTCAGGCGGACTTCTATGTCGATGCGGCAGACAGCCACACTTCCTTTGGCCCCACACAATTGGGTGATTTCGCGGCGCCGATCAATACATCGCAGAAAGGCGACTACACGCTCTACTTCATCATCGACAGCCTCTCATGGTCGACAAGCTACCAAATCGCCCTGGATGAGTTCGACTCAAGCAAGCAATACGTCAACACGGTCTGGCAGGTCTATCCCCCAGCCGGCAACAGCACGGATACAGGAACCATCAGCGTCAATCTGGGGAGCTTCACCTTCCATGGCGGAGTGGAGTACGTAGCCCCGAAACTCGACATGTATACAGGTGATGGCGCTCAGACTATAACGTTCGACCGGGTATACTTCGATCAAGCCGAGGGGGGCGGAGGGGGCGCCGTTCCGGAACCCGGATCGATCTTCCTCATGGTCCTGGGCGCGGCGGCCGTCTATCTTATGCGATCCACACCGCGCATGTTCAAGGTTGCGCCCACTGCGCGTTGATTCCGAGGTTCTGCAGGAGAAGCAACGGTTCAGTCTTTCCCTGATGTACCCATGGCCCGAGCACAGATCTCACCTCCGGCCGGAGACGCGGCGTGATCTTGTCGGCCATCGCACATGACTCCTGCCAGAGCGGAACAGGGATCGCGACCGTACCCTGCGGGTCCGACATCAACTGCGCGATCACTGGAACGCTTCTCCTCGCATGGGCGAGAAAATCAAAGACAAGCCTGAAGTCGTTCTGTATCACCCCGGCCACGGCCGGAGCCGTGCGGTAATAGTCCTTGATCAATTTGCGGCCCAAAACGGTCTGCTTAAGTCTCTGGTCTCTCAACCAGTAAAACGGCTTGAGCAGAGGCATGGAGCAAGGGGCCATGACAGGACTGGGCGTCGGTATTCCCAACTCATCCGCGATATCAAGCAACTGGTCGTAAGGGATAATAGCGGTGTACGGGCAGTTGGTCTCCATGACCGCCTGCTCGATCCCCCATCCCAGGTCGATCAAGCCTGACCCCATGTACATATCCCAACCTGCCGTATCTTCCGTTGGATCACCGACCTGGTCATGCGTACTCCACCGGATCCACATATCGACATAGCCATTGAGCCAGTCGGGGTGAAGCGTCTTCAGAAGTGCGGCAAACGAGGCAACCATCGGCGTGGCGTATGAAGTACCCGATAGCCAGCACATGGTCGTGTAGTACGTCGTGTAGACAGGCGCTGCCGGCGCAACCACGTCGGATGTGATTGCCCCACGTGCTCCCATCCATCCCGTACATGGTCAGGTCGTAGCGACAGTTGTCGTAGGCGTACATTGAGGATGTGGCCGGGTAACAGAATGTCCCGCCGACGGCCAGCGTTTCCGGAAAACCTGCGGGGTTGTTCGTGACAAGCGCAGCGTTGTTCCCCATTGCGGCGGCGATGACCGCGTTCGCCCCGGTGTCCGCGTACGCACATGCCGCGCTGATGCTCGCGTATTCGTATGGTCCTCCCCAACTGCAGTTGATCACACCTGCTCCGGCATCCGCGGCATCTCTGATCGCGTCCGCGCAATCGTCAGGATACGCAACACCTGATGTATTATAGACTCGGATCGGCATGTACCGGCATCCCCACGCCAAACCCGCGCCTAACGTGGTATTGCTGCCGATCGCGCTGATCACGCCCTGGATCGCCGTTCCGTGATAACCCGAGGGATCCTCCGGCGTGTTGTCACCGTCTACATAGTCGTACCCGTTGGTAAGAAGCGTCAGGTCGAAATCAGCATTGTTCGTATTCAGGCCCCAGTCGATGACTGCAACCAGCACGTTCGTGTCGCCGTGAGTATAGACCCAGGCCTGAGTCGAGTTGATGTTGACGTGGTGGTACTGGTTCGTCAGATCGGGATCGTCGGGAGTAGCGCCGAAGCACTTTGGAGGTACATTGACGGCGGCGTATTCGACTTCGGGGAGATTCTGCAGTTGATCGCGCACTCCTTGAACGACGAACGCCGGTTTCTGCGCACTCGACTCAGCCCACCCCACAGTCAGATAGCGGTCCATACCAAGTTCATGAAACAAACCGGGAAACCGGATGGGCCTGCCTGACCGTCCGAACACAGGTCTTACGCTTTCCAGCGTATGAGCGGTCATCAGCGCGTCCAATCCCGGAAGACCCGTTGTGCCGTTCGCAGCGAAAGACAACGCCGCATTGCGGGCATTCAGGCCCGGGGCCAACCGAAGCTCAAAGGCTCTGTGAGCTGGAATGTTCTCCTGAGCAATCGACGAGAAAACGGCAAGAGAGAATACGGCGAGCAGAACAGCGAACAAACGGACTTTCACAACAGCCTCCTTTCATACCTCAGAAGGAATCCAAAGTATGAGAATACCATACGCAACTGTACTTTTTCTGTTTAGGCTACTTGCACAAGCTCCTCGGAAGTCCGGAAGAAGTTCGCGCCCCGCCGTATCTTAATCCCCGTCAGGGCTCTTGTTTTTTGAAGACCACAGCCGGCTGAACAGCAGAACCCGCACACCGCGGAACATGCCGAACAGGGGACGCGGAGCGAGGACGTAGAGAAGCTTCACCATCTCGACGCCGGGACGCAACGGCTGTACGGGTCGGACCTCCCGTATGCACGGAAGAAACACTACACTGATAAGCATACGGAGCGCCCCGGATATCAGGAAGATCAGCAGGAACGTATTCATGAACGGCAGATGAATATGCTGCGCGAAAAGCCCTCCCAGACTCGCGCCCAGGAAAATACAGATACCGTTCACGACCGTGTAGTAGGCAACGCAGATCGCCCGCCGTTCCGGCGTGACGGAATCGTAGATGAAGTTCCATGCCGCAAGGTTAAATGCCGCCCAGCCGATTCCAGCAAGGAGCTGTGACGAGAAGATCAGTTGCAGGGGATGATGAGAGAACAGCCAGCAGATCGGCGGGAACGGGATAATCATACTACCTATGCGCAACAGCGTTCGATTTCCATGCTTGTCTCCAATCGCCCCCCAAATGCGCATGCTCAGGATGGCAAACACGCCGCCCGAAAGGTTTACCAGACTCAATGAGAGGTAGGAAAACTGCAGGTCCCGCAGCATATACACCGAGAAAAAGGGGGCGGAGAAATGGGTGGCGAGGTTGATGAGGCCCACGTAAATCGCGAATCGTCCGAAGTTATTCCCGGGCGCGCGTACAATGAACTGTCGGAAACTGAAATAGTGCTCACGCGTCTGATGCGCGGGCGGATCGTAGTACCGGCTCAGAAAAAGAGACGAGACAGATCGCCCGACGGCCGCAGCGAGGAACAAGGCTGCGAACGCAAGCAGTTCCATGTTCCGGGACCGCCCGGCATCCAGCACGAGCGCTCCCGTCAGGGTAGCCCCCATGACCACGAGGCTGATGATGCGATTACGCCGGGAAAAGAAGTCGCCGCGCTCGTCTTCGCCGACCATTTCGCCCATCATGGAGAACCAGGCAGGCCCGCCCAGGGCGCCCACGAGCGCGACCAGTAAGTAGATGGACATCAGGACATAGACAAACTGACCCCCCGCCTGCTTTCCGGCCGTGAAAGCCAATGCGGTCAGACCGACCCACAGCAGACACTGCGCGAACGCGGATGCGGACGCCAGCACGCGCCGACGAAACCGGTAGACAAGCTCCGCGCCCGCTATGTGACTGAACGCGCCAATCAATCCGATGAAACTGCTCAGAAAACCTATCTGTGCCGCCGAGGCACGCAGGGCCACGGCAAAAGGAATGATGTACGCGTCTCCCGCGCCCGACATGATCGACGCACCGAGCGCGTCATACAGAGATGCGCGCCGGGACTTGAGAATCTTCGGATCGACCTTGCTCATGTCTGCCGCACTGCATCGAAGTCGTACTTCTCACGGTCACCCATGAAGCAGAGACCCATGAAGTCGCCGCGCACGTCTTCGTAGTTGATCCCGTTCAAAGCCAACGCCACCTTCTCGGCGGTGATGGGCAATGTCTTAAGCCGGATGCCGAGCGCGTCTTCAACCGCATTCGCGATCATGCCCGCCGCAGGAATCATAGTATGCTCGGCTATCCCCCTTGCCCCAAAAGGACCATCGGGCTGCTCGACCTCGATGATGATCGGGATGACTTCATCCGGAACGTCAAGCGACGTAGGAAGCTTGTAGTCCGTGAAGTTGCAGTTCACGAGCTTGCCGTTCTTATCGAACTTGATCTCCTCGTAGAGAACCGTGGCAATGCCCTGCAGCATACCCCCGACAATCTGTCCGTTCACGAGACTCGGATTCAGCGCTTTGCCGGCATCGACCGCGAGCACAGCCCGCTTGATGTGCATCTTCCCAGTGTCTTTATCTATCTCCACAATGACACCCGCAGCACCCACGGTGTAATGCACGTTCGGATGACCCCCCTGGCTGGTTTCCGGATCACTGAGAGCCGACGCGAACTCGGGCATGAACATTCCGCTGGAGACAATCGGCCCGCCGCGGAATGTTCCATCCTCGGTCATGATCCCGTTGATCACGAACTCACTGAACGGAAGTTCAAACGAAGCATCGGACTTACTTTTCACTTTCTCGTCATCGAGGTAGAGATCGTCTTTATCGAAACCCCTGGCTCGATGCACGACATCGATCATCTTTTCCTTCGCCTCAACAGCAGCCTTCTTCACCGCGTTACCGCAACTCCAGGTCACATGAGAGGCCACCGTCTGCCACTCGTACGGGTTTCTGTCCGTGTCGGGAGTCTCCACTCTGATCTTGTTCGGCGGAACCGTCAGCACCTCGGCAACGACTTGCGCCATAACGGTCAGATAGCCCTGCCCCAGCTCCATGCCCGACACGGTGATGTTGATGCTTCCGTCCTCATTGAACTTCAGAAACGCTGCGGAACTCGCATTGGGAGGCATGGCCGGCGCTTTCCAGAAACAGGAGAAACCTTTGCCAATGACCTTGTTCTCGTCGGCTGACTCCTCCTTCGTGCCCCACTCGATGGCATCGGACACTTTGTCGATAGCCTCCAGCAGACCGTTCTCGTTCATCTCCGCACCGTAGCAGAGCGTATCTCCGCCTCTGATCGCGTTCTTCCTGCGGAACTCGATGGGATCCATACCCAACTGCTTCGCCATTCGTGTCATGTGTGATTCAAGGCCGAAATGAAACTCGGAGTAGCCGAACCCGCGGTACGGCCCCCCCGGCGGCAGGTTCGTGTAGACGCACAGGGAATCAATCTTCACGTTCGGAACCCGATACGCGCCCGTCGCTGAGAGTCCAACGGCATTTACCACATTCGCACCGTATTCGACATATGCACCTGCATCCCAGTGCAGGTCGTGTTCGATTGCCGTAATCGTACCGTCCTTCTTCGCCCCCAGCTTAACGCGAGCGAGCACGCCCTGCCGCTGATAGGTGTTGTAGAACTCCTGTGCCCGGCTCCAGAGGACCTTCACCGGATTACCCCGTACGACCATCGCCACGGCGGCCGCAATGATCTCCATGGAGACCCCCGCCTTACCTCCGAATCCTCCGCCTACGAAAGGCGTGATCACGCGGACCTGGTGATGCGAAAGGCCCAACGGTTTGAGAGCTTCAGCGATGACATTCCGCTGTGTGAACGGTGATTGTGACCCGGACCACAGCGTCAGCCTGCCGGAGTGATCGTACAGGCCTACGATGGCGTGGACTTCGATCGGACAATGTGCGTATCTCGGAACTTCATAGGTGTCTTCGATGATGACGTCCGCCTCCGCAAAGCCCTTCTTAATGTCGCCTTTTCTGGTCTTCCGCCAATGAGCGATATTTGTGTTCACGCGCGGAAAGAACCATGGGACGTGCTCGTAGTCGGCCAGGTTTTCGTGGACGAGAACGGCGTCATTCTTCAGCGCATCCCCAAGATCCAATACGTTGGGCAGTACCTCGTAATCCACTTTGACAAGTTTCGCCGCGGCCATAGCTATCCGGGGATCCCGGGACAGGACTGCGGCAACCTGTTCACCGACAAACCGGACGCGGTCCCGGGCAAACACATAGCGGTCCTGCATGTACAAACCGAACGTGAAAGGAAACTCCTCGCCGGTCACGACCCTGATGACTCCCGGCACCGCTTCAGCTTCCGAGGTGTCTATCCCCTTGATCAGCGCGTGTGCATGAGGGCTTTCAACTACTTGAGCGTAGATGAGGTTTCCCCCGAAATCCATGTCATCCACATACGTCGCCGCACCCATTACCTTCGGCGCACCATCCACACGCACCGTCGACGTTCCTACGTATTTCAAATCACTCATGACCTGCTCACTTCCAGAATGGTGTCGATGATCGGTTGATAACCCGTACAACGGCAGAGGTTGCCCGACAGGGCCTCCTTGACCTCCTCTTCGCTGGGCGAGGGATTCTTCTCCAGCAGCGCGGTCGCCGCGAGAATGATTCCCGACGCGCAGAACCCGCACTGAAATGCGTTATTCGCTATCAGGGCCTTTTGAAGTTTCGTCGCCCCGTCTTTGCCGAGTCCGTCAATGGTGACGATGTCATGGCCGTCAGCTTCTATCGCAAGGATCAGACATGAACGGACAATCTTCCCGTCGAGCAGAATCGTACACGAACCGCAGTCGCCTCGCCCGCAGCCTTCTTTGGGGCTCGTGACCCCGAGCCTGTCGCGCAAGACAGAAAGCAGGACGTCAGATGGCGACACGTCGACGTTTCTCGCTTCCCCGTTAATGGTGATCGTAATCGTTCTCTTCATCAGATCACCTCCGTGCCATAGGCCGGCCCGCCGCCGTTCATTCGGTCTACCGCCGCTCGCAGGCCCCTCTTCAGCATGACCTTGCACATGTGAGAGCGATATTCGGCTGTCGCCCGGATGTCCGTGATGGGACTGATCTCGCCGTCAACCAGATCTACGGCCTTCTTCAATAACTTGTCAGTCAGATCATATCCGTTCAAGAGCGCCTCTATGCGGGTTCCCCGGATCGGCTTTGGCGCAACCGAGCCGAAGGAGATGCGATACTCGTTCCCCTCTAATGCGAGAACCGAAACGCTTGCCTGCGCCAGGTCCTCACCCTTGTAGCGCCGCAGTTTCACGAAACAACCTCCATGCTTCTTCCCGGGCTTTGTCACGCGCACCCCCGTAACCAACTCGCCCGGCCCGCGAACGGTCTGTCTCGGACCTACAAACCAATCCGCGATGGGCACCGAACGGTCCCCGCCCGGCCCGGTAACCAGCACCTCCGCATCGTAGACCAGCAGAATCGGTCCCGTGTCGCAGCACGGAACAGCAGAACAGATATTGCCAACGGGCGTTGCGCGGTTGCGAATGCCGACAGATGCCACCGTCAGCGGCATTTCCCAAGTCAAAGGGAACTCGGACTTCACAACATCGGAAGCAATCAGATCGCTGAAAGTTGCCAGCGAACCGATGGTCAGAACGCCGTTCTCAAAGGCAATGTCCCCGAGAGCGCTTATGCCTTTGATATCCACGAGCGCTTCAGCCTGCACGGCTCCGTCTGCCAGCAGAGAAACAAGATCCGTTCCCCCCGCCAGCACACGACCGCCGTCGCCGTACTTCGACAACAGACCAACAGCTTCCTCAATGGACTCAGGCTTGAAGTACTCAAAGTCCTGAACAATGATCATATTCTATCTCCCGCGAGGCCCAACTCCGCTGCAACTCGGGTTTCGGGTTTCGGGTTTCGGGTTTCGGGTTTCGGGTTTCGGGTTTCGGGTTTCGGGTTTCGGGTTTCGGGTA
>JAHIZV010000087.1 GCA_018814445.1 Verrucomicrobiota bacterium
ATGTTCAGACGGGTCCGGCGATGGTCATACTGCTGGCGGCGTTCTTCCTGATGGGATTCGTGCTGAGTCCGAGATACGGAATGCTGGCGGCATTTCGCGCGGGGCATGTGCCTGAGGACTGATTAGTTCAAAGTTCAATGTTTAAAGTTCAAAGGAACTTGAGGCCCTGCGCACTTTGAACGTTAAACTATAAACTGTGAACCACGCTCCGCTAACGGCGAAGCGTCCTGTCCGGCACAAGGTAGATCAACGGAATGCTGACGACGGTGATGGCGTACTTGACGATCAGGTTGAACACGAAGATCTGGCCGACGACCGACCAGGGCAGGTTCCAGCCGAACGCGCCGACGGCGAAGATCAGGTTGTCGACGGGAACCGACACGCTGTTACTGAGCAGGACGCGGCACCATTGATGCTTGCGGGTGATCTTCGTCACGAACCAGTGATACACCTCCGTGTCCACCAGCTCGCTGAATACCTCTGCCACGATGGATGCCAGTACGATGCGCCAGACCGGCGCCAGAATCGCCGCGAAGGCCTCCTGCAAGCCCCATGACGGATCGCCCGGGACCGCCGCGCTGGCCATCAGATAGAGCGCCATGAACAGATTGATGACGGCGGCCATGAAGATCAGCGTCTGTGTGGCCTTCTTCCCGCAGAGCTTGTGCGCGAGGTCGCGCAGTGTGAAGGTGATCGGATAGATGAAGGTGCCCATATCGACCGCGAGTCCCGCGACGACACCGATCTTGAGGCTGGCGATATCGGCGAGCATCTGCGCGCCGATATACGCGGCGATTACAATGATCAGTGAGAGGGGGACCGTGATGGCCGGTGAGATAACGCGGTCGTCGACAGTCAGATCGTTTTCGGTTCTCATCGTTTCCTCGTTTTGTTCAGGCGGGTGTTCGGGGACCGCCGAGGAAAGAGGTTGTGGCGAAATCGGAGCGGTCTGGCAAGACGAATTTCTCGATAAGATCCACAACCGATACCGGATATCCGGCATCCGTCATCCGGTATCCGGCATCATTCTGCAAACGCACACTCAACCGCATGAAGATGCCGCTTCACCATCCAATAGGCGGTCAGTGACGCAAGGATGTTCGCGACCATGATTCCCGCGAACATGCCGGGGAGTCCTGCGGCCAGGGATCCAACGTAGGCGAGCGGGACCATGAGCGTAAGCAGGCGCACAAAGAAAACGGTGGCCGATTTCAGCGGTTGCTTCATGGCGTTGAACGTTGCGGTCATCGCCACTGTCGATCCGAATGCCGCGTAGCTGATGGGAACAACCCGTAGATACCAGACCGCTTTGCCGATGACTTCGGGTTCGTCGTTGAAGATGCGTGCGATCAGAGGCGCCAGGCCCGCGAGAAGGAGAAAAGCGGCCAAGCCCCAGGCGCTGGCGAAGACAATGCTGAAACGAAGGCCCTCGCGCACGCGGTCACACCGTCTGGCTCCATAGTTCTGGCCAACGAAAGCGGCCAGCGATGTGGAAAGCGCGAAAGGGCCCGACATGGCAAAGGATTCCATTCTCGTGCCGACACCGAACGCAGCTACGGCTTCCGGCCCGTACCCCGCGGCAATCCTTGTCAGCAGAGCGCCGGATGCGGGGAGCATTAGGTTCGTTCCAACTGCGGGAAGTCCGACGTGCAGGACTTCTTTCCATGATTCCAGCATCTCTTTCAGATGAGGCAGAGTCGTTTCGATGAGGTGTTCCCGCTCGTGAAGAATCCAGAGCGCGGCGGAGAAGGTGACCGTCCACGAAATGACCGTCGCAATGGCGGCTCCCTGCAGTTCGAGACGCGGGAAGGGGCCGATGCCGAAGATAAAGAACGGATCGAGAATGATATTCGTGATGCCTGAGATGACCATGATCAGGCTCGGACTTTTCGTGTCGCCGGTCGCCCGGATCGCGGCGTTGCCGACCATCGGAATACAGAGCAGGCCGACGCCCAGATACCAAGGGACCATGTATTGGCGAATCATCGCGATCAGCTCAGGTGACGCGCCGAGCGCCGCGAAGACGGGTCTGATGGTGAAAAGTCCGACTGTCGCCAGGATGACGACCATGCAGACAGAAAGAAAGAGGCTGTCGGTCGTGAGCCTGCGGACGCGAAGCTGATCGCCCTGGCCGATGGCGCGGGAGACGACGGAAGACGTCCCTACGCTCATGCCCATGGATACGCAGGAGACGAGAAAAACGATGGGGAATGTGAAGCTCATGGCTGCAAGCTGTTCCGCCCCGAGGCGTCCGACGTACATCGTATCGACGACATTGAACATCATGACTGCCAGCATGCCCCAGATCATCGGAACGGTCATGCGGAAGACCGTGATTCCCACGCTTCCTTCAACAAGGCGCGCTTTTCGATGATGGTTCGGGTTACTGCTCATGATGACCATTCAGGTGTCTCTTCTGCCGGAACTGGACATATGTCAAACGAATTGCAGGCGCAACAGAACTCGTGTATGAAAAGACCCATCATGAAACGGCTGAACAGAGAAGAATGTCGCGACACGGTGGCCGAGGGTCGTGAGATGTGCCGGTTAGCATGGAAATTCACGTGGGACAACCGGTGGAAAATGATCATCGTCGCGCTCGCGGCCGGGCTGGTCGGGCTCAAGCTGCACTCCTATGACGCGGCGGCATACCGGGCATTCGGGTGGGATCGCACAGTGGTCTGGTTTGAGTTGTCGCGCAGCTTGCGGGAATGGGGTCGCTTTATGGATGTCCTGTTTTTCGCGTTCGCCCTGTTCGGCGCATATCTTCTTACCGACTGCAAAAGGTTTCGTCGTGCGGCTCTGGCCTGTCTATTGGCCGGGATTGTATCCGGAATCACCGTGAATGTTTTCAGAGCCGGAACCGGCCGCCCGCGTCCGAGCACGGAATTGCCGGACCGTTTTCACGGGCCGACGACAAAGTACAAGATGCAGAGCTTTCCGTCCGGACATGTAGCCGCCTCCACGGCGGGCATGACGGCGCTTGCGTTTGCAATGCCCTCGCTGGCAGTGGTTGCGCTGGGAAGTTCCGCGAGCCTGGCATGGTCATCGGTGTACACGCACGCGCATCACCCGACGGATATATTCTTCGGTCTGCTTCTGGGGCTGTCGATAGGCGTGCCCTTCGGCGCGGCGGCCCGGATAATGGAGCGCAGGGAGTAGCTACAGGGGATCGGATCCTTTTGTCAGGATCGCCAAACGAACCCATGTGAAGCGGGCGAGGTTCAATCCTTCCACATCTTTCCGTGTCCATCCCGACCAGTCGCCGCTCAGTATGTCGGCTGTGTCCGATGATTCCGGGCTCTTCCTTTGAATCCACCGGTCCGGTTTCCATTCCTCCGTCTGCACGACGAGAAAACAGGGGCCCGCGCAGGAAGCTGTCTGCAGTATTTCCGCAGGATCGGACGTCATCTTCCAGACATGATCGCTGTAGAACACAAGCGAAGGCTCCTTGTAGTCGAACGCCGCGAAAGTGCAGTTATCCGGCATCTGTTTGAATTCGTTGATGAGCCGCACGCTCGCGCTGACATCTCGCAAGCCCTTTCCTGTCAATGCCAGTCCCAATCCGACCGCCACCACGCAGAACAACGTCGACCGCATTCTGGATGTCTTCACGAGCAGGGCAATCCCGGTCAGTCCCAGAAATACTGCGGCCAAACCGGCCGTTGCAATGCGCAGACCCGCGCCTGCCGGCGGAATGGGCGTGGATACGGCGACGATGCACAGCGCGACCGTCGGGATGAGAAACAGGCCCGTATTAAACCAGAAGAACCAGCGGCCCCATGACTTCGACAGACCCCTCAGAATGCCCGGGCACGCCAGGAGGAAAAAGGCCGGATATGCAGGCATCACGTAATGCGGCAATTGCGTCTTGTAGAACGTGAATATGATGTAGGGGCTGACAAACCACGCGGCAAGGTAGGCTGTTCGCACGTCGCGTTCATCCCGGTACTCAAGCCACGCGGCCGAGAGGAAAGCGATCCAGGGGAACAGACTGAACAGGCTGGAAAGAGGATAGTAGATCGGCAGGAACATGCGGTTGTTGAATGAGTCCAGGCCGCGTTCCACCACATGTTTTCCGATGCCGACATCCCAGAATGCTCCCCGTGTCATTACGAGCGCGGGGATTCCCCATGCGCTCACCAGCATCAGGAGACAGGCAGCACCGATTCCAATTCGAAGGTTGCGCCAGGGGACGGGCTTCCGCCAGGTTGCGCAGCGAAAAAGGATGAGCGACAAGCCGGGCACAAGAAGAGCAATCGGGCCTTTCACCAGGAATCCGAAGGAGAGACTCAGATAGAGAAGCGATTGCCATGGCCATTTTCTTGCGGACGCATCCCGATGCAGAAGTTCTATTACGGCCCATTGGGACAGTGTAACGGCGAGAACCATCGGCATATCCGCGACGGCCACCCGTCCGTGAATCAGCACCTGCAGGCAGGTGAGGAAAGCAAAGCCGGTGAACAGTCCGGTCTTCACGTCGCGCCATCTCATCCCCATGAAGAAAAGAGCGAGGGCGGTCGCCAGCGTGGACAGGACCGAGTGAAAACGCGCGCCGAACTCGCATATTCCAAAAAAGGCGTAGCCCGCGCGCATCAGCCAATACGTCATGACCGGCTTGTCGAAGCGATACTCGCCGTTGAAATAGGGTATGACCCATTCGCCGCGCGCCATCATTTCAACAGTCGCATGCGAAAAACGAGGTTCATCCCGGTCGACAAGCGGCAATGAAGAAGTGCCGGGAATGTACAAAGCGGCCCAGACAACAATCAAGAGAAGGCCCGCGAACACGGGGCGGAGTTCAGTATGCTTGAGGGGCCCGATTGAAACAGTGTTATCAGATGTATCCTTCATGCTCTTCAGTCGCCTGCGCCGTGGTTCCTGCAGTCCGGACATATCCCTTTCAGGGCTACATAGTGTTCTTCAACCACGAAACCCGGGGGGGCCATGTTTTTGATCCCGCGCGGGCAGTCGTTGACGTCAAACGTCCGATCGCACTTGCGGCACACGAAGTGGTGGTGATGTTTGAGGTCGGCGAGTTCGTATTTCGGCGTGTGACCGGGCACCTCGACCACGACGATGCGGCGATCTTCAAGGAACGCCTTCAACGTCCTGTAGACCGTGGCGATTCCGAGATTCGGAAGTCTCTGCTGTGCCAGCTTCAGCACCTCCTGGGGACCGAGCGGCCTGCCGGCCTGCTGGATAGTCCTCCAGATCACTTCGCGCTGTTTGGTCCTTCTTTCCATTGAAAGGAGGAAGTTTACCGGAATGATAACGGGTTATCAATTGTGAAGCAGAATCACGTCGTTGAATATGATCAATGACTTACAACGGGTAGTGGAGGGACGGTCAGATGATCGTTCAATCATTCCTGTCGTCATCGCTATCGAACGCGAAGTCAGCATCCTCCGCTTCATCAAGCAGTTCTTCAGCTTCCTTGTCGTCGCCAACCAGGGCATCGAGATCCTTGATGTCGGAGAAATCGTCGTCCTCATCATCCTCATCGTCATCCAGTTCATCCCGGTAAGGGCATTGGCTTGATCCTATGGGGCAGCTGCCGGCAAACTCCTGACCGCATACGTCGCACCGGTCATCCTTTTCGTCAAAGGCCCCCCAGGGATATTCGTCGTCGGTTTCCCAATTTTCTTTCATCGCCACACCACTCCTGAAAAAAGATCTAAGAAATGCTCACCATGTGATGTTTCGACGAGGATACTGGCGATCCTGCATCTACAGATATAAATACCCGCTTATCGATTCCTTGCAAAAGGATTTCAGCGTGCTTTGCGATTTTCTTTGTGCGACTTCCGGCTTGCAATTCTGGCGTCAGTCATCAATGGAAAAGACCGTCTGCTCTGTCTTGATGTCGGGCGGGCACAGGCGAATAATGAATCGTCGAAGATGTGAGCGTGAAACATGGAAAGCTTAACGAGCTACTACATTCATAATATTGACCCTGTGATCTTTCACATTCACGGACCGCTCGCGCTTCGATGGTACGGTATCTCGTATCTGCTGGCCTTCTTCGCGGCCTATCTGATTCTGAGGAGCCGATCGTCGAAGGGTCTGTTCGATGTGCCGCCCGGAGAACTGCAGAACTTCATCGTGACGCTGGCTTTTTTCGGTGTGCTGGTCGGCGGTCGTGTCGGTTACCTCCTGTTTTACGGATGGGCGGATGTCCAGCGCGAGCCCAGCTATGTATTCAAAGTGTGGGAAGGCGGCATGGCCAGCCACGGCGGGATGATCGGCGTGATTCTCTTTGTTGTCTGGTACGCGCGGAAGCATCAGCACTCGTTCTGGAACATCATGGACAACCTTGCGCTGGTCGCGCCGATAGGTCTCTTTTTTGGCCGCGTGGCGAACTTCATCAACGGGGAGCTATGGGGCCGGGTCACAACCGTGCCGTGGGGCGTGATCTTTCCCCAGGAGTTTGGTATGGGGCCGTGTTCAGGCGTCGCAAAGGATGAAATCCGGTGGCTGATCGTTGACGGGGCTCTCCGGCCCAGGCATCCCTCGCAGTTGTACGAAGCGTTCGGCGAAGGGCTTCTTCTATTCGCGCTTCTCTGTCTTCTGCGGAAGACGAAATGGGCGCAGAAACCGGGATTCCTGAGCGTCGCATTCCTCGTGCTCTACGCGGCGGCCCGCATCAGTGTCGAATTCGTGAGAGAGCCGGACAGCACGATTTACTTCGGATGGATGACCAAAGGACAGCTGTTCTCATTGATGATGCTTGTGGTGGCGGCGGTCACGGTCGTCAGGATGCGCATCGTCAGTAGTGACGAATGACTGATGACGAAACCGAAGGTTTCAACTGACGCGCCTTCAGGCGCCAATGACCACTCCAATGCCACCGCCCCGGCTCGACAAGTCTCGCCCTCCATCATGAAGGCTGGATTCGGTTCCGGAGGGCGAAGCTTGCCGAGCCGCTTTATGCCGATTGCGGTCGTTCCGTTTAGAGATGACCCGCAAGAAACTTCGGAAGCTCATCCATCGAATTCAGCACGTGGTCCGCATCTGTCCCGCCGGCGTTTTCTTTGACGAGAACCGTTGCCTTGCAGCCTGCCGCCTTCCCGGCCTGCACATCCCGTTCGGAATCCCCGATCATCCATGATGCGGAGAGATCGATGTCGTGGTCCTCGGCCGCGCGCAGCAGCATCCCCGGGTTAGGTTTGCGATCGGGATGTCCGTCGTCGTGCGGACAGACATAGATGGCGTCAAGATTCAGTCCCGCATCCGCCACGGCTTCCTGGAGCCTGTCATGAATCCCGTCAATTTGAGCCAGCGTAATCAAGCCTTTATGAACGCTCTTCTGGTTGGTCACGATCACGGCCTTGTAACCCCGCTCGTTGACGACCTGCAGAGACTCAAGAAAAGCGGGCTCAATGAAGAAGCGGTCTGCGCTGAGGACGTAGTACTCCTCCGTGGGAGGCGCGACGTTTACGATGCCGTCACGGTCGAAGAATATGCAGGGCTGTTTCATAACATTCCCGGCACGATAACAACCCTGTTTGCAGATACCAAATGATTTCTGGTAGTCTCCGTGCATGCCTGTCTGGATCATGTATCTGATAGCCGTTCTCGCCGTCACGATCGGCATTACGACGGCATGTTCCCGCAGGACAAAGCAGGCGAACCGCCCCCCGATCGAAGCAGAACGAAGCTGGTCCTATCAGATCGTTGGTGTTTTTCCGCATGACCCCAAGGCGTACACCCAGGGACTCGTATATGACGGCGAACACCTCTATGAGAGTACCGGGCTGCGCGGACGTTCTCAGCTCAGGGTGATTGACAGGCACAGCGGGGCGGTCCTGAAGAGTATCAAGCTGAACCCGCTTCTTTTTGGAGAAGGGCTGGCTCTTGCGAATGACAAGCTGGTGCAGCTCACGTGGAAGGCCAGGACGGGGTACGTGTATGACAAGGACACACTCGAGCAGAAGAAATCGTTCAAGTACTCCGGCGAGGGTTGGGGCATCACTTCCGATGGAAGCAGGCTGATCGTCAGCGACGGGAGTTCCACGCTTCGATTCTGGGATCCGGAAACGCTGGAAGAAACGGGTCAGATCACTGTCAAGAACGACGCCGGCCCCGTCCGTTTTCTCAACGAACTTGAATTCATTGATGGACACGTATATGCCAATATCTGGCAGTCGGATCACATTGTGAAGATTGAACCCGAATCCGGCCGTGTCGTCGGCTGGCTTGATCTGAGCGATCTGCGCTCGCATCTGACGGTTCCGGGAGAAGTCCTGAACGGGATTGCGTATGATGAGAACAGGGGGCATCTTCTCGTAACGGGCAAATTCTGGGATAAGTTGTTTGAGATTGAACTGCGGTAGGGATGATCCGCCGAATTATCCTCACCAAGTAAGGAGAATAGATGTCGTTAAGATCCGGACTCGCACAACGAATAGCAGACAAGGCGACCATCCACGGAGAGTTTCTTCTCCGATCAGGAGCAACGAGCAATGTCTACTTCGACAAGTATCTCTTCGAAGCTGACCCCGAACTGCTCAAGGATATTACCGCGGGCATGGCCGAACTGATTCCGGAAGGAACTGAGGCACTGGCCGGATTGGAAATGGGCGGGATCCCGCTTGTGACGATGTTGTCGCAGATCACCGGCATACCCTCGTTGTTCGTTCGTAAGGAAGCTAAGAAATACGGCACCTGCAAGCTCGCCGAAGGGGGTGACGTCAAAGGACGAAAAATTGTCATCGTTGAAGACGTGGTGACCTCAGGAGGGCAGATCATTCTGTCAGCCAAAGAATTGAGAGAACTCGGCGCGGACATCCTTTGCGTGTTATGTGTGATTGATCGCGAGGCCGGAGGCGTGGAGAAGCTTGCGGCGGAGGGTCTTGAGCTCAGACCTCTGTTCAAACGCTCCGATCTGGAGAAGGATGCATGATCAAGGCATCGCGAGCTGATTATCCGGGGAGCTTCAGCCGCGTGGAGTGCGAAGCGATCCAGTCGGAGGCTCAGTCTGGATTGCTTCACTTTCGATGTGCCTTCCAGTGTCTGCGCGCTGAGTTCGCAATTACAGAGAAGTACGGGGAGGAATAAGCATGGCGTCTATCTTCACAAGGATCATCAACGGTGAGATTCCGTGTCACAAGATTGCGGAGGACGACCACTTTCTGGCGTTTCT
Source organism: Verrucomicrobiota bacterium (assembly GCA_018814445.1). Lineage (GTDB taxonomy): Bacteria > Verrucomicrobiota > Kiritimatiellia > JAHIZV01 > JAHIZV01 > JAHIZV01. Next base: position 9,146 of record JAHIZV010000087.1, read on the forward strand.
TGACATTCGTCCCATCAATAAAGGGCACGCGCTGGTGGTCCCGAAGAAGGAAGTCGATTACTTCTTTGATCTGGATGAGGACGTGCTTTCGAAAGTCATGCTCTTCGCACAACCTGTAGCAAAGGCGATCGAGAAGGTGGTGCCCTGTGCAAGGGTAGGAATCATCGTCGCGGGATTAGAAGTCCCGCACGCTCACGTTCATCTCATACCTTTCACGAACATGGGAGAGTTGAGCTTTGCGCGCGCCAGGGAGGCGAAGCAGAAGGAGTTGGCTGAATTAGCGGAGAAGGTCAAGGCAGCTCTTGCGAGCTGAAACATCCCGCTTCGCTCTTCGAGCTGCGCGGGACAAGTCGAACGCTGAATATCGAACATCGAATCCCCAGGGAGAGGAAGAATGATCAGATCAGGTCCTTCAGCAACTTATTCCCTCTCCCGGGGGAGAGGGTTAGGGTGAGGGGATGATCGAAGCCACCACAAAACAAGCTCGTGCTCTCAGACGCCGGCAAACAGAGCCGGAGAAACTGTTATGGAAAGCCCTGCGAAACCGCAAGGTGCAGGGAGCGAAGTTCCGGCGCCAGTATCCCGAAGGGCCCTACATTCTGGATTTCTACTGTCTTGAGAAGAAGCTTGCCGTCGAACTTGATGGTAGCGGGCATAATCGTTCATCGGAAAGAGTCCGGGACCATCTTCGAGATCGTTACCTACAGAATGAAGGCATCAGAGTAGTCCGATTTTGGAATACGCAGATTCGCGATAATTTGGAGGGTGTATTGATGGTGATAGCTTCTGAGCTTCATGAGTCATCCCCTCACCCCGGCCCTCTCCCCCAGGGAGAGGGAGTCGGCGGAGTAGAAATGGGCAGCTCTTGCGAGCCGAAACATCAAACATCGAAACCCCTTCATCCATGATCAAAATAGGCATAGTCAACGTTTCCGACCGGGCGTCCGCGGGTGAATACGAGGATCTGCCGGGCAAAGAGGCCCGTGCGCTTTTGCAGAAATATCTGACGTCAGATTGGGAAGAGGCTTATGCCGTGATTCCTGATGAGCGGGATCAGATAGAGAGAACGCTGATCCGGTTTGTTGATCAGGAAGGCTGCTGTCTGGTTATTACGACGGGTGGCACGGGGCCTGCGCCTCGCGATGTGACGCCTGAGGCGACGGAGGCTGTATGCGAGCGGATGATGCAGGGGTTCGGCGAGGCGATGCGTATGGAGTCCTTGAAATACGTGCCCACCGCCATTCTGTCGCGTCAGACGGCGGGCCTGCGGGGTAAGTGTCTGATTGTTAATCTTCCGGGCAAACCGAAGGCGATTAAGGAGTGTCTCGATGCGATCATGCCGGCGATTCCATTCTGCATCGATCTAATCGGCGGCCCGCGACTTGAATGTGATGAGAAGTATGTGACAGTGTTCAGGCCGGTTGATAAAGACGCCAGACGCAAGATGTAGCGTTCTTAATCCTAATCGTACTCGTAATCATAATCGGGTAGGTTCAGAAATTAGGATTATGAGTACGATTAAGATTAGGAATTTCAGATGAGCAAAGAAAACGAAGTACTGGAAGCACTAAAGGTCATCATAGACCCCGATCTGGGCCGCGACATCGTCTCCCTCGGATTCATCAAGGACCTGCATATCGACGGTGGAAATGTGTCCTTCGTGGTTGAGCTGACTACGCCGGCGTGTCCGGTCAAGGACCGTTTTCAGACCGAATGCGAGCGTGTCGTTTCGGCACTTCCGTGGGTTGAGAACGTGACTGTTCTGATGTCGGCGCAGAAGACGAAGAGTCCTCTGCAGGCGCAATCGCCCGGACTTTCACGCGTTGCGAATATCGTTGCCGTGTCGAGCTGCAAAGGCGGTGTCGGCAAGTCGACAATGGCCGTTAATCTTGCTTACACGCTGGCGAAGACCGGCGCAAAGGTCGGGATTTTCGATGCTGATGTATACGGGCCCAGTCTGCCCACGCTTGTTCATCCGGACACGGACGAAGTGTACCAGCAGAATGGCCTGATCGTTCCGCTCGAGGCCCATGGCGTGAAGCTCATGTCGTTTGGATTCGTGACGCCGCGCGGCGGTGAGGGCGCGGCGATTATGCGCGGCCCGATGGTGACGCAGGTCATCAATCAACTGCTCACGGGCACGGATTGGGGTGAACTGGACTACCTCGTGCTCGATCTTCCTCCGGGAACCGGGGATGTGCAGTTGACGCTGACGCAACTCGTTCCCATCACTGCCGCGATCATTGTCACCACGCCGCAGCACCTGAGTTTCATCGACGTGGTGAAGGGCATCCAGATGTTCGACAAGGTCAAGGTGCCGACCGTTGCCGTCATAGAGAACATGAGTTACTTCCAGCCGGAGCCGGACGGGGAGAAGTACAAATTGTTTGGAGAGGGCGCGCGGAAGAAGTTGATTGAGCAGTACGGGTTCCAGAATACGTTCGAATTCCCGGTCGTGCCCAGGGTCGCCGAGATGTGTGACAACGGCACTCCAGTTGTGCTCGAAGACCCCGACTCCGATACGGCCAGGACCTTCGGGGAAATCGGCGGCATGGTCGTCCGCGAGATCAGCAAGCTCAAGCATGGCGCCGTGGAAAAGCCACAGGTGTCTTTTACCGCGGGCCGGGGAATCATTCTTACGCTGGCGGATGGCACAGAATATGAACTCGATCCCGTCGACGTCCGCATGGCCTGCCGCGGCGCGCATACGGTGGATGAGTTAACAGGCGAACAGAAGATCAAGCGCGAGGACATCCCGAAGAACATCCATCCTACAGCGATCGGCAAAGTCGGCAACTACGCCGTCTCGATCCAGTGGAGTTGGGGGAACGTTCCTTCGATCTATCCGTATGAAGCGCTGCTCGCCCTTGCGGGCGAGTAACATCGAACTCTGAACTTCGAACATCAAACATCGAATGGAGAGGTCCCGTATTCGATGTTTCAGCCGCGCAGTAGCGCAGCTGCATCTTTCGCAAAATAAGTCAGGATCATATCCGCTCCCGCGCGTCGAATCGACAGCAGGCTTTCCATCATCGCCTTGTCTCCATCAATCCAGCCCTTTTCCGCGGCGGCTTTGATCATGGCGTATTCGCCGGACACGTTGTAGGCGGCGATGGGTACATCGAATTCCTGTTTCGCTAGTGCGATCACATCGAGATAGGGAAGGGCCGGTTTGATCATTACAACGTCCGCGCCTTCTTCGATATCGATCTGGATCTCTTTCATCGCTTCGCGGATGTTTGCGGGATCCATCTGGTAGGTTTTCTTATCGCCCTTCTTCGGCGCGGACTTCAGCGCGCCGCGGAAGGGGCCATAGAAAGCGGAAGCGTATTTCGCGGTGTAGGCGAGGATGGCGACATGTTCGAAGCCGTTGGCATCAAGTGTTTCCCGAATGGCTCCGACTCTTCCGTCCATCATGTCGGATGGGGCGACCCAGTCTGCTCCCGCTTCGGCGTGCGACAGCGCCATTTTGCAGAGCACTTCTACCGTCTCGTCGTTGATGATTTCACAGTTCAGGACGAGCCCGTCATGACCGTGATTGGTGTAGGGGTCGAGAGCGATATCAGTCTGTACGCAGAGTTCGGGGCAGGCGAGTTTCAGAGCGGAGACCGCTCGCGGGATAAGTCCCTTGGGATTGTATGCCTCCGTTGCGAGGTCGTCCTTCTTCTCGCAGTATCCGAACAGGTTTACGGCGGGGATCCCCAGGTCGAGCAGTTCCCGGCCTTCCTTTATCAGTTCGTCAACTGATACACGGAACTGACCCGGCATCGTATCGATCGGCTCGCGGACGCCGTCACCCTCCATGACGAACATAGGATAGATCAGGGAACCGGCATCGAGAACCGTTTCGCGCACAAGCGAGCGAACGGCTTCAGTTCGCCGCAAACGCCGGGGTCTATGAATCAGGTCCATTTTAAAAAGTTGCTTCGGCATTCTCCCGAACGCATCGTCCCTTCGGGAGCAGCATCCGCTCCGCGAAAACTGCCCTTCCTCGCGTCTACCCTCGACGCTCGTAATCCAATGCTTGGAAGTTTTCTATCAGAAATTTCCAATGGTTGGAAGTTTTCCGGAAAGAAGTTCTCACGCCAAGACGCAAAGGCGCAGAGGAGAGGAATGCTGACCCTCAGGTCGGGAGTCTATTCTTCTTCCGCCTTGCGGAACTCCAGCGAGGCGGAGTTCACGCAGTAGCGCAGGCCCGTGGGGCGGGGGCCGTCATCGAAGACGTGTCCGAGGTGGCCGCCGCACTTTGAGCAGAGGATCTCCGTTCGGACCATGCCCAGACTCGGGTCGGACTCTTCTGCGACGCTGCCGCCGTCCGCAGGTTTCCAGAAACTGGGCCATCCGCTGCCGGAATCGAACTTTGCATCGGCCGTGAAAAGCTCGGCCCCGCAGCCCGCACAGAGGTAGGTGCCGGCTTCCTTGTTTCTATCGTACTTGCCGGTGAAAGCGCGTTCCGTGCCTTTCTGCCGGAGAATCCGATACTGCTCAGGGGTCAGCTCCTTTTTCCACTCCGCGTCTGTCTTGGCGACTTGTTTTGTCATGATGGCTCTCTTTCCTGAAGATTCGGAGTTCTCCGCCTTCTTCTCCGCACATGCGGACAGGGCAGTCAAGAAGGCCGCAACAGCCGTCAGAAGGAATACAGGCTTTGCTGATATCTGTTTCATTGTCATGAGTCGGGTGTCCGTTCGGTCATCTTACGGAAACATCGCCCCTTTCAGCGGGTTTATCAACCGCTGAGAAAAGATACCCCAATCAAAGAAACCGGCTTCACAAGTTGGAAAGTCAGGGTATGTTATCAAACATGGGGGTTGACTAATAATACATTATCCACACATTCCAGTGTGAGGGGCAGTAGATGAATTTTCGTAAATTCCTTGGATCCAGGGGCAAAGAGGCAAACCGCGGGAAGCCCGCTCAACCGGCCGACGAATCTGCCCGTCCGGCTGATGGGCCTTCTGAACTGGATATGATGAAGGCGGTCTGGCGGATCAATGAGAAGAAACCCAAGCGGGAAATGCCTCCGCCGAATGTTAACACCGACATCTACGGCCGCACGGTGAAGTCAACTCATCGCAGGGAAGAGCCCAAAATGAGATTTGAGATTCGCGACTGAAACCACCCGCCACCGCTCGTCATTGGTCTAAGAGTTCTGTGTGACCTCCAATGACGCAGCCGCAGCCTGCTCCTACGCTTTGCCCCGGTAGTTGAACAACTCTTCAATGCTGAACGTCCTATCCCCTGCGGCGGCGTTCAGCGCGTTCATGATCTTCGTTTGAATGTTGCGGGTGAGTCGGCGCCCTTTGCGTCCCTTGTTCACCATCTTGTGCGTCAGGTGTTCAGTCGACGCGTTCACGAGATCGTGATTGCCAAGCTTGAGTTCCGTCAGAACTTGGTCGAGTGGCTGCGTGCCCAGATTCATTTCGTTATTGGTCATGTTCTTTTTTTCGTCCTTCTGGGGATCCGTCGGATCGGTCCGATCAGACGGATCGAGTATCTCACCTAGTGGTATTCGACCTTAACAGTGTCATAGAAGCGCTGCGGTTCGCTTAGCTTATCACTCGTGATGTAGAACCCGCTGTAGGTCCATGTGGAGTACCTGAGGGTTCGGCTGTTTGTTGTGTTGAGATCCTCCGTGGCGAAACAGCGGAAGAAGGTATTGGATTGCCATGTCCACGCGACAACGTGGGAGTCGGCACTGGGGAGGAGCATGCTCTCGGCTGCGCTCACTTCCGGAAGTGTCGGCGACACGGCAAGCGGATTGAAGTTGCTCGCCGCCGCGCCGTTCCTGGTGATTGTCACGTCGTTGATCACAACGTCAACCAGGGGCGCCTCATTAGATGTTGCCACGGCGCCGATATTGCTCACGACGCCCATTCCCTCAACAGTGTAACCAAAGACGGTGTGGGCTGAAGAATAGGGCTCCTTATCGAAATCGAGTTCCGGTGTCGGGCGAAGAGTGAGAAAGAACTGACTGCCGTTACTGTTCGGACCTGAGTTTGCCATAGAGAGCGTTCCGTTCGTATGGTGTGTCAGATTCGTGCTGAATTCGTCCGCGAAAGTGTATCCGGGGCCGCTCGAACCGCCGGTCACAGGCAGACCTGCCTGGATCACGAAATTACTGACAACGCGGTGGAACTTCACGCCGTCGTAGTAGTCAGCATCAGTAGCGCGGCCCCAATGAAAATCTACCCACGCTCGCGTCCCTTCCGCAAGAGACACGAAATTGGCGACTGTGCGAGGTGCTTCTGTAAATTCCAGTTCAACGGTGATGTCGCCCATACTCGTATGGAGTGTTGCAAACAGCCCGTCATTAGTAGGCGCGGCAACACATGGCAGCGACAGGGCCGCCATCATAAGTCCTATCGAACCTATTTCGCCCGCACGCCGCATCAGATCTCGCGTCCCACGGCCTCCGCGACAAGCTTCATGCGTTTCATCAGCTTCTCGAACGTTGCCGGGGTCAGGGACTGTCCGCCGTCCGACCACGCCTCGTGCGGATTCGGGTGTACCTCGATCATCAGGCCGTCGGCTCCCGCGGCCACGGCCGCCAGCGCCATGTCTTCAACGTACTGCCAGTGCCCGGTTCCATGACTCGGGTCTATCACCACGGGAAGATGCGTCTCATGCTTCAGAACCGGAATCACGCTGAGATCAAGCGTATTTCTCGTGGCCGTTTCAAATGTCCGGATGCCGCGCTCACACAGGATCACGTTCATATTGCCTTGCGACATGACATACTCTGCGGACATCAGCCACTCTTTAATCGTCGTCGCGATACCGCGTTTCAGCAATACAGGCGTGTTCGTCTGTCCGACTGCTTTCAGCAGGTCGAAGTTCTGCGTGTTGCGTGCGCCGATCTGCAGGACATCCGTGTATTGCACGATCAGGTCGAGAACGCTTTCCTTCATGATCTCCGTGACGATCGGGAGGCCCGTTCTCGCTTTCGCTTCCGCCAGCATCTTCAGTCCGTCCTCTTCCAGTCCCTGGAAACTGTATGGTGAGGTGCGAGGCTTATACGCGCCGCCGCGGAGCGCTTTCGCGCCGGCCTTCTTGACGGCATCGGCCGTTTCACAAATCTGATCCAGCCCCTCGACCGAGCAGGGACCTGCGATTACGGGGACCATCTTTCCGCCGAAGATGACGCCGGGACCCACCTCGATCTTCGTCTTCTCCTTCTTCAACTCGCGTCCGGCCAGTTTGTATGGCTTCAGAATAGGAATTACCCGTTCGACGCCCGGCGACGTCTCCAGTTGCTGAAGGAGCGCCTTCCCGCGCTCGTCACCTATCGCTCCGATGACCGTACGCTCGACACCGTAGATGGGGTGGGGCTTATAGCCCATTTCAACTATTTCACGTTCGACGTCCTCGATTTCCCTACGGGAAGCGCCTTCCTGCATAACTATAATCATAATGAGTACCTTTCAGATGCCGGATACCAGATATCAGATACCAGATGCCGGATGATGAGTGCAATATCCGGCATCCGGCAGCAGGAATCCGGCATCAGTTTTCAACGAACCGGATTAATCATTGTCTGAATCCCGACAGCATACTAGAGTTGCCGGCTTTATGTCGGTCTTCTAACAGAAAGGATAGACCATGTATGTACGTATGTTGAGTTTTGCACTCATTGCAATGTTGGCTGTCGGGGCCTTTTCCCAGGAGCCTGAAGTGACGTCGGACGACGTCGCAGAACTTGCACAGGCCGTGGAGTCTGCCGGAAGCGGCATGGAGACTCTTCAGCAGAAAGCCAGTTACGCGATGGGCGCCGATATGGCCGGCGGCTTCAAGTCGCGCGAGATCGAGATAGACCCGGACCTGTTCATCAAGGGTTTTCAGGACGTGATGGCAGGTGGGGAGCTTGCCCTCAGCGAAGAGGAATTCCGTCAGGTCATGATGGATTACCGGACACAAATGCAGGAGAAACAGCAGGCAAAGAGACTTGAGATGACGGAAAAGAACCAGCAGGAAGGCGAAGAGTTTCTCGCGAAGAACAAGGACGCCGAAGGCGTGCAGGTGACGGAGAGTGGATTACAGTACCTCGTCCTGAAAGAGGGCGAAGGCGATGCCCCTCAGGCGTCGGACACCGTTACCGTCCACTACACAGGCAAACTTCTGAACGGCGAAGTGTTTGACAGTTCCGTTGATCGCGGTGTGCCCGCAACGTTCAATCTTCAAGGCGTTATCAAAGGCTGGACGGAAGGTGTTCAGCTCATGAAGCCCGGCGCGAGCTACCGCTTCTTCATTCCCCCGGATCTCGCCTACGGCGCACGCGGCGCAGGCCCGAAAATCGGTCCCAACGCCACGTTGATCTTTGATGTCGAACTGCTCGAAGTGAAGTAGCAGGGCAGAGAGGAATATCCCAAAGCGGGGCGGGCAGAAATGCCCGCCCCGCTTCTTTAGGTCCCTCAGGTCCTTTGCGTCCTTTCCTTTCCGGCTACATCGATCGCTATGAAGTCAGCACCGAACAGATGCGGCAGGTGTTGCAGTGGGCTTACGACGCGGGCAGGGTGACTGTATCGGGAAACGTCGTACGCTCCGTCAGCGTTGCCCCCGCGGACCTCGTAGAGATTGGCGACGACTGGTCTCATACGCTTGATTTCGAGACCGGGACTTTCTATGTAGTCGACGGTACTTTCACGAGCGAAGAGGGCCACCTGGCAATGGGTAACGTCACGTGGCATGGCGCGATGGCATTACAACGGAGCGCAGACGCCGGACACGGGACCCGATATGGCCAATGGATTCGGCCTGTACGATATGGCCGGGAACCTGGACGAGTGGTGTTGGGACTGGTATTCGAGCACGTGGTACAGCGATCCTGCCTCCACCAACGACAACACCACGGGTCCCGCGAGTCCTCTAAGTTGGCGAATCATACGCGGTGGCGACTACACCAGTTCCCTATTCTGGCTCAGATGCGCTAATCGTTGGTACAATGCCTCCGGAGTATCCTACGTGGTCGGCTTCAGGTGCGTCCGCAGACCGTGATTCTTTGGCGTTGAACCAGTCTTCATGTCCTCTTACGCCTCTTCCGTAAGACCTTCCCGGCGCATCTCACTCTTAATGGAACTTAAGGCAGCGCCACAGAACGACTCCGGTCTAATCGAGTACATTCAATGACATAATAGAAAAGTACCATGCATCCGGTTTTCCTTATGATCCAGTCAAGAATCCCATCTCCGATGCCGCGCGCCCTCTTCCCCCGCGCGGGCGCACTTCTTCTGGCAATCGCCCTGCAGACTTCGCCTGTCAGGCGGTCTGAGGCCGAGGAACGGATCGATTTCAAGACGTTGATCTACCAGGAGGACGACGACAGAATCCGTGTCATCGCGCCGGCTATCCAGGTCGAGAAGAAGCTCTCCGATTCTCTGACCATCCGGATCGAGGGTATCTACAACAGCATCTCGGGGGCGACGCCGACGGGGGCCCCGCCTTCGCCGGTGAGCGGATCGCAAAGCGCGGCACCCAGCACGCCGTCATCACCGTCATCGCCCGCAGCGGTGGCTGTCGTGTCGGCTCCTTCATCGTCGCCGCCAGTTGTCAGCGGCGACGACGATGATGATGACGAATTTGACCACCGCTTTGCGGCACAGACGGTGCGCTACGTGGGCAAGGCTGGAGCCACACCCGCGGCCACGCCGCCGCCAAGCCCGACTCCGGCTCCTGCTTCGTCACCCTCGACCACGCCCGCGACTTCGCCGGCGTCCTCAACCAGCGGCTCTTCTTCGGGGGCAGCCGCACCGGGGGGGGCGACAGGAGGGTCGGGAGGGGCAAAAGTACCGCGCGCCGACTTCAATGATATCAGGTATGGATTTAACCTGGAACTTATCAAGGAGCTCGATCGGCACACCTTGTCCGGGATGTACTCATACAGCTATGAGGACGACTATGTTTCGCACGGCTTGGCCCTGCGCGATGCGATCAATTTCAATAAGAAGAACACAACTCTCACTCTGGGGGGCGCGCTTACACACGATCAGATCGATCCCGTCAATCAGGACATCAGCGAGACAAAAGACAGTCTCGATATCATGGTCGGAGTTACCCAGGTTCTCGATAAGAAGACCCTCTTCACAGCCAACCTGACGCTGGGGTTGGTCGATGGTTACATAGACGATCCGTACAAGGTTGCCGAACTCAACGGAGTCCTTGTGCCGGAAAGCCGTCCCGACACGAAGACAAAGCAGATCATCTACCTGGCGCTTACGCGTTTTTTTGAATCAGTGAACGGAAGCTCCGAGATCAGTTTCCGTCGCTATTCCGATGACTTCGGCATCGACGCCTATACATTCGGCCTGGCCTGGTACCAGAAGTTCGGGCCGAACCTGGTGATCCGGCCTGCCATACGCTACTACACGCAGGACCATGCCGATTTCTACGGCGTAAGATTCTCCGGAAGTCCCGAGCACTACTCGTCGGACTACCGCCTCTCTGCTTTCGATGCCCTGGGCTACGGGATCAAGGCAATCTGGCAGGTGAACGAGAACTTCGCTCTTGATGCGGCCGTTGACCGCTACGTGCAGGACGGGACTGACTCATTGACGTCTTCTGACGTCTATCCGTCAGCCACGGCGGTCACAATCGGCGCGAGGATAAGCTGGTGACAGAACTCGAACTATTCGAAAGAATGAATGCCGAGCGATTGAGCACGTTCCGCGATTTCTCCCGGATCGGTTTCTATGCGATGGGCACAGTCAACGAAATCATGTTTCGTGCTGTGTCGCGGGCGGCCGCGGAGAAGTTCAAACTGGACGTGTTCAACTGGCTCGCACATTTCGAGGCGACGTTTTCCTCGTTTATCGACACGAGTCTCGTCGGTCGCATCAACCGGGAGGCGGGTGGAGATCCCGTGGAGATCAACGCGGATGCTGAGGAGTTGTTCGCTCTCTGCGACTGGTTTCACTGGCACACACGAGGCCTGTTTGACCCCACGTCCGGCCCCTTGCTTGATCTTTGGGACTACCATCATCCTCGCAAAGCTCTTCCTTCGCGGAATGAGGTGGCCTCCGCCCGGAGTAAGGTGGGGTGGGACAAGGTCGAGCGCGGGAAAGGGTATGTGCGGCTTGCTGAAGAAGGCATGCGGATCGACCTCGGTGGAATCGGCAAGGAATACGCCGTCGACCGCCTTGTGGGAATGGCGGCGGATGCGGGGATTAACGATATCATGGTGAGTCTCGGCAGGGACATCCGCGTCAGCGGCTCCCCGCCCGAGGGTGACGTATGGCGATTGGGGCTCGAACATCCTGATCGGCCCTCGCAGTGCTGGACCGGCGTCGCGGCGAGCAACGTCTCGCTGTGCTGTTCCGGCGACTACCAGCGCTATCTCGAAATCGACGGGCAGAGATACAGTCACATTATCGATCCCACGACCGGGTATCCTGCCGCAGGCGGGTGTCGGGCCGCGTGGGTCCTGGCAAAGAGCTGTGTTCAAGCCGGCATACTTTCAACCTGTATGTGCATGCTGGGTCATGACAAAGGAATGAAGCTGATAGAATCGACCACGGGCGCTGAAGGATGCATCTGGACGACTGTCGGCATATACCAGAGCGGGAGGTTCACGAACTATGTTCTGCATGAAAGCGAAGTTACTCAATAGCGTCCTGCTGCTGGTCGCACTTACGAGCGTTGCGGACGAAGCAAAAGGGCTGGGAGAGGGCGATGCATTGCCCGACCTGCGGCGATTCAATCTTGAAGGCGTATTACCTGCGACCGAAGGCAAGGTCGTGCTGATCGACTTCTGGGCGTCATGGTGCGCTCCGTGCAAGGTGTCCTTTCCGTATCTTGACGGCATCATCAGAGAATACGCCGCGAAGGGATTTGAACTGATTGCAGTGAGCCAGGACGATGACCGTGAAGCAATGGAACGTTTCCTTGAGAGCAATCCCGTTTCATTTTCAATCGTTCGTGACCGGGATCATAAACTGGCGGCAACCGTCCAGCCCCCCGGCATGCCGACGACTCTACTGGTCGATAAGAACGGAAGAATCCGACATCTTCACAAGGGCTTTCACGGCGAAAAGACGGCCGATCAATTGCGCGAGTGGATAAAGGAGTTGCTGTCAGAATGAAGACGAAAGAAAGAAGAAATGTGATTAAAGCAGCCCTGCTTGTCCTCATCATCGTCACCGTGATTATTCTGTCCTCCTGCACGTCGGTCGAGCCCTGGGAAAAGGGGACGCTGGCAGACTACACGATGCGGCCGGATCGCGATCCTCTCTCCGATACGATGTACGAACACATCTACTTCACCAGGGAAGCCGCGGCCGGCGGGCGCGGAGTGGGCGGCGGTGGATGCGGCTGTAACTAACCTCACTCCTCTTCTTTTCAGGTCCTCTGGGTCCCTTTCGTCCCTTCCTCAGAATTCCTGCGCATCTTCCACACAATAAGTCACTTACATAAAATCATTCACAAAAGCTAAGTAAAACGCTTTACTTCAAACCATTTTATGCCTATTCATCTTGGCCCAGGAGTAGTGGAAACAACACCGGAAGACGGCAACGAGCCCTGTCAGGCAATCCGTCTACGGCTGGTTAAAGAGTGAACGGGCCGTTCTGAGCCCATTTTTTTGAGACAGGAAGTAAAGCGTTTTACTTCGCTATTTGAAGGAGGCAAGAGCATGAAGTCAGTATTGAGGAAAGCACTGAGGTTAGGCGTTGTTTTCGTGTTGGCGGCATTTGTTGCGAGTGCTGCGCCGGTTCATGACGGATCTATTGAGGCAGAAGTGTCGTTTCCTGCTCCATCAGTAGTGCAATCCGCTGACGGGTTGGTGAATGTTGCGATTGAGGGGTTGAGCTATCCCGGCAAGCCGGCCAGACCTGAACTCCCGCAGGACTCACTTCTCTACGCGCTTCCTCCGGATGCCGATCTCTCGTCCGTTACGGTCACGGCCGAACCGATCTCCCAGACTGAGCTCGCGCTGCCCGGCAAGGTTCGTCCCGGGGCGCCCATGCGCGTTTCCGCTGAAGGATCGGCAGTTTATGGCGATGCGGAAGAAGTCGTAGACGGTTTTGACATCGCAGTCTACGGAACCGATGCGCTGTATCCCGTCACGACGGCCTCGATCGTCGACTTTCCGAAGATGCGTAAATGGCAGATGGTTCGCATTCAAGTCAATCCGGTCAGCTACAATCCCGTTCAGAATATCCTGCGCTACAGTGAGAACATCCGGCTCACGATCAACTACAACACCGTCGCCGCAGATCAGCAGCAGACACTTTCAACCGCGGCTGCGGCCGACAACGTGTTGGACGACCTGGCGCTCGAGTTGATCTCGAACGATGGCCAGGCTGCAGCCTGGTACGTTTCCGATGAAACGCCTCAGGACGAAACAGCCGCGTCGGCCTCATATATAATCATGACGACGGATGAGATCTTCGAGCAGACCCGGGACAACGGACAGAGAACTCTCTACGGCCTTGTTCCCCACAAAGAGAGCATGGGCTGGAACGTGCACGTTGTGACAGAAACGTCCGTCGACGGGAGCTCGGGAGCAGCCGGTTGGAACGAAGTGACCGGACAGTCTCCAAACACCGCGGCCGACCGTATCCGCAAGTGGCTCCAGAACAACTACGTCTCCCTCAATATCCAGTATGTTCTTCTTGTCGGCAACCCGGACCCCAACAGCGGCGACCTGCCGATGAAGAACTGCCGGGACAATTTGAGCGACAGCTACGTCTATCCTACTGACGCCTACTACGGCGACTTGAGTGGCAACTGGGACTTGAACGGCGACGGTGTGTTCGGCGTATCGGGTTCTGATGACGGAGTCGGTGGAGTTGATTTTACACCGGAAGTCCTTGTTGGGCGGATTCCTGTCTACCAGTCGCATGCGGACTGGAAGGATACGCTCAAGAGCATTGCTGAGAAAACCATCGCATACGAGACTTCAACCTATATTCCGTGGAGGAAGAAAGCACTTCTGCCCGAGAGCTGGTCGGACGAGTACACGGACGGGGCGTACCTGGCGGAAAACTTGAAGACACACGTGCTCAATCCGAACGGATACTCATCCTACACGATGTACCAGCAGGGCCATGCGCCGAATCATCCGGAGTTTGACTCAGTCTTCACTTCTAATGGCGAATTGCGCGGTGACCGCGTTGTTGACCACTGGGAGGACAATACGTACGGCACCGTTCTCTGGTGGGCCCACGGTTGGTCGCAGGGCGCCGCAGTGCACTATGACGGCACACTGTTGAGCAGCGATCAGTGTCCTCGGTTGAACGACAGTCAACCGGCCGTTGTTTTCATGGTGTCCTGCACTTGCGGGATGCCTTCGAGTGACCGGAACCTGGGTTACTCTATTCTCAAGAACGGGGCTATCGCCAATGTCTGCGGCGCTAATGTCACATGGTACTACCATTGCAGTTGGAGCCCGAGCGACTCCCTCGGCATGAACGCGTCCATGGGCTACAATTTCAACCGCCGCGTCGTCGATCTCGACCAGTCCTTTGGCCAGGCGCATTTCCTTGTGAAGGCCTCGGCCCCCGGATGGAGGCACAATCACCTTTCGTTCAACCTGTACGGCGATCCCAGCCTGAAGCTTTCATCTCACGCCGTTGATACTGACGGCGACGGTATGCCGGACTACTGGGAGAACAAGTACGGTCTTAATCCGTACCATTCCTCCGATGCAAACGGCGATCTTGATAGCGACGGATTGAGCAACGTCAATGAGTACTTCCGGCACACAGTTCCCACGGATCCGGATACTGACGACGACGGCATGGACGACGGTTGGGAAGTGGACTATCAGTTCAATCCTACGGATGCGTCAGACCGCACCGGCGATGCCGATAATGACGGACTTCTGAATTACGAAGAGCATTTCTACCAGACCAATCCCCGTAATGCCGACACGGACAGCGACGGTATGCCGGACGGCTGGGAAGCCCTCTACAGTCTCAATCCCAGATCCGCGGCAGACGCTTCGTCGGACGCTGATGGAGACGGGCTCAGCAATCTGACCGAGTATCAGCTTGGCACGAACCCCACGAGTACGGATTCGGACGGGGACAGCATGCCTGATGCCTGGGAAGTGCAGGAAGGATTCGATCCTGCGAACCCCGCTGACGGCGCTCTGGACGCGGATTCAGACGGTTTGAACAACGCCGCCGAGCATGCGGCGGGAACGGACCCGCATTTCGCGGATACGGATCTGGATGGTATCGCCGACGGCGACGACGGTGACCCGTTGAATCCTGACTTCGATCAGGTCATGATTGACTCGGATCACCTTGGTTTCATTCGCAAGGAGAGCTACTACGGTACGGCCTACAACTGGTTCACAAATACGTGTCAGTGGCAGGACGAACAGTATTATGAGGACCGCGGATTTGCAGGCTTCGATGTATCCGTGATACCTGCTGATTCCAGAATTCTCAACGCCGTACTGGTCTACAACGCGACGGAACAGGATCCTTACACAACTCAAGCACAGACAAAAATCGTTCCCCTCGGCAACCTGGACCCGCTCTCGGGAGACCAGCAGGAGATATGGGAGAGTATCGAAGCAGGTCCAGGACTTCAGGTTCCGGCGCTGAGTGAATTCCCCGTGAGTTCGACTGACGATGAGTTCCTTGTCCTGAACTCAGCGATCAAGAACGATCTGAAGGTCCGGCTTCAAGCGGGAACATGGAGCCTGGGCTTCGGGTACACAGCGTTTTCCGCGAGGAACTACCAGCTTTCCAACGTGGCTGTCGTGGTCACGTATGACACGAACACCAGCTTTAAGAGTGACTACAACTGGATGACTGCGGCAGGGACGTTCAACGGTTGGGATCAGTTGGCCAGCAACATGACGCTGGTCGCCGACCACGTCTGGCAGTTTGACGTCAATCTGGCTAACCAGAGCGCAGTTCGGTTCAAGTTCGTTGCGGAAGGTAACTGGGGAGTCAACTGGGGTGAGGACAATCAGGGCGATTTCGATGCTCCGATATCAGGGAACGCCGAACTGGGCTTCTACGGCGATGTTGTTGTGAACGGCACGCTTGACGGTGCGTACCGCTTCACCTTCAACGAGCAGACCGGAGCCTACACACTCGAAGAAGTGCCTCAACAGGATTCCGATAACGACGGCATGCCGGATGCATGGGAAAGCGCGCACGGGTTGAATCCTTACAATGCTTCCGATGCAAGCGGAAACCCCGATGGCGACCTCTTCACGAATCTGCAGGAATATCAGAACGGAACGGATCCAAACGTGTGGGACGCTCCGTTGAGCAACTACGACAGCATGACCGTAGCGGGCACGTTCAACGGATGGGACGAAGAACTCGACAACATGGAACTTGTCGACCACTACACATGGCAGTGGGAAGGCATGCTCAGCAACCAGCAGGCCGTCCGTTTCAAGTTCGTTGCGAACAGCTCATGGTCCATCAACTGGGGTGATGCGAATCAGTCGGACCAGAGCGTGCCGATGAACGACTACGCGGACATGGGAGACTATTCCGACATCCTCGTCAGTCACGCGCTCGATGGGAAATACCGATTCACGTTCAATGAAAGTTCACTTCACTACGAAGTGGAAGAAGTCCCTCTGCAGGACACGGACAACGATGGGATTCCTGATGACTGGGAAGACCAGTACGGCCTCAATAAGTCGGATCCGTCAGATGCGGCCGAGGATCCTGACGCTGACGGTCTGACAAACCTGGACGAATACCAGCTCGGAACACATCCCTTCCGTGCGGATACGGATTTCGACGGAATCGACGACGGAATCGACGCGGATCCCGTGACCCCGGCATTTGACCAGGTGACTCTGTCTCCGGCGCTGATGGGCATGCTCTCGAGCGGACATTCCTCGCCCCTTTCGGGTGTCTGGATGCCCGGAGTGTGCCAGTGGGGCCTGGACCAGTGGAACGCGTACTTCGGACAGGTCTACTTCGATGTTTCGCAGATCCCGGGCGGTGCAAAAATAAAGAACGCGGTGGTCGTCTACGACGGAAGCATCGTGGCTTCGTGGAATCCTACGACACTGATCGGCATGGGGAGCCTCGATCCAACGGTCGACGACGATGCATGCACAGTTCAGATGAGAAATGGAGTGCCGTTGCAGACGGTTACCAACGGGCAGTACGCCACCGGAAGTGCCGGCATGGTTCTTCCCCTGAACACCAACGTCCAGGCAGACATCGCGGCAGGTTTGTCATCAGATACATGGGGCCTGGGCATTGGCTATACGCATGCGGGTGCAACTGGGATTACCTCGATTTCCAACGTCAGTCTCGTGGTTACATACGACTCCTTTGTCAGCGACTACGATGCCATGACGGCGGCCGGCACGTTTAACGGCTGGGATCAGACGCTGGACAACATGGAATTGATTGCGGACCATGTGTGGCAGTACGACCACACCTTCAATAACGAAGTCAACGTTCGTTTCAAGTTCACAGCCAACAGCAGTTGGAATGTGAACTGGGGTGAGACCGATCAGTGGCAGTTCAATCCGCCGATCTACGGTACCGCCGAACAGACGGGAAGCGACATCCTTATCTTCAGCACGCTGACCGGAGTCTATAGGTTCACGTTCAACGAGCAGACCCGCGAGTTCAGCTTCCAGGAAGTCGGCGGCGGCACAGGACTCGAAGGCATCTACAACGTCCATCACTGGCCGGCGAACGGTCAACTGACCGACCAGGACAGCCTGGGCGTGTACTGTGAGTCTCACCCGATCGGCGAAGGCGTCAGCGCAGAGGTCCTGTATTCGACGGACGATGGGGTTACCTGGTCGACCGCACCAATGAGTGACACCGGTGTGTACGGCGCCAACGACGGTTGGGGCGCGGTTCTCGGCACGTTTTCCGCAGGCACGCAGATTGACTACTACGTGCAGGTCACCGACACCGAGGGAACGGTCCACACCGAGAATAATGGCGGCATCTACTACACGGCCATCGTTAAGGGCAACGGCACGCCGCTTGAGTGGATCGGCAACGTCTATCACTGGCCCTGGAACGGTGAGATCGATTCGTGGGACGACCTGTACGCCAATATCGAGTCGTTTCCCCAGGGCGCGGCAGTGAGCGCGCGTGTTGTCTACACGGATGACGGAGCGGTCACCTGGTACTCCGAAAGCATGGAGATCGGTACTCCCGTCGGCAACAACGACCATTGGTATGTCAACCTTGGCAATTTCAGTAGCGGAACCCATGTGGAATACGCCATCGAAGTCATCGATGGTATCGGAAACTCGTGGTGGGACAGCGACTACGGCAACAACCACCACGCATGGGTGAATTGACCTCGGAATTATGAATGAGAATTGCGGAATTACTGAAAGACGCAAAGGAGCAGAGATGAAATCGATGAAGACGCTAATTGCAGCAGCAATGTTCATGGTCGGCCTTGCGGCATCAGGACAGCAGACCTGGTATGTCTCCACTTCCCGGGTCGACGTCGGCGCAGGTGCAAAAGCGGCCCCGTTTCGAACGATTCAGGCTGGTATAGATGCTGCGGCGGCTGGCGATGAGGTCGTCGTGCTCCCGGGCGTTTACACAGGGGAAGGGAACCGGAATCTGGACTTCGACGGGAAAGCAATCACTGTGCGGAGTCAGTATCCATCCGATCCGGACTGCGTTGCCGCTACCGTCATTGATGCTCAGGGCCGCGGCATTGTTGCCCGTTTCGTTAACGACGAGACTTCTGAGACCATCTTCGAAGGTTTCACTCTTCGCGCGGGCGACGTGTCGGCCGGCGTGCGCGGTGTTCCGGGCTTCTTCGAGTTCTCTCAGGCTGCCCGGCCGACAACGCGGCATATCTCGGTTGAAGCGGGCGAAGCGCCCGCTGACTTTGCGGAAGCGTTCTCGGAAGCGGTTGCCGGTTCGGGCCCGGACGTCAGCGGTTCACCGTCAAGAATATGGGACAGTCTCAATCCTTTTCATCAGCCGGCCAACACGACCGATTTCTATGGCAGCGGCGATGTGAATCGGGATGGTCAGCTCACTTCGGCTGATTCGTTGATGGTTCAGCAGATGTCGATGGGTCTTATGGATGCGACAGCTCCCGCCGATGTGTATCCTGACGGATTCGTTAATGATGCCGATGTTCAGGCGCTGGAAAATGCGATTGCGGGTTCGACCACCCCCTCATCGTGGTGGAACAATCTCACGGACCGTGCGCAGAGGAACTTCTGGCTCACGACGATTCTCTCAAGGGACAAAACAGACCAGCACCCTTATCTGAACGGAAAATTCGTCTGTCTCCAGTTCGCCGTGCAAACGCACTTCAATGTAGCTCACTACCGCGACGACCTGTATCACTCGTATTACACCGGCGGGCAGACGGCATTCAACGTGCCCATGTATGTTGTGTCGATCACGGCATCCCAGTTTGGGCACGCGATTAATGCGACGCTTGTCGGAGACGATCCGCTTAATTTCGAGGACTGGCGATTCACGGAGCCTCAGAACGACATGACCGTCAGTCCCGGTGTCGGTCTTATGCCGTACAACTCCACCGTCAGCATCAGCAAGCTTAACCCGGTCATGTACGGTGGTGGTGGATACTCCGGCGGCAGACTCATAACGTTCAAAATTGACGGGAGCGGCAATTGGACGCTCGACACGTACGATCCGAGTCTTGTGCTGACACGTCCCTCGATTCCTTCGACCCCGGTTAACAACAGCATCGACAAGTGGAATCCGCATGTTATTCCGGCGGGTTCAGGTATGATTGCATTCGACCGGTATCGTGACGACCTTTCTCGTGTGACGGATATCCATCTGGTGGATCTGCCATTCAGTGAATCATCTATCGCAGAGCCTCTGACCCTTTCGCCCTATTACAGCCGTATCCAGGACGTGTGTCGTGCTCCCGACGGGTCGGTCTACCTGCTGTGGACGGGCAAACCAGGCTATGACAACGGGCTCTTTGTCGGGAGGCTGGATCCCGCGACCCGCCAACTTGTCGATGTGGAGCGGGTTACCTCAGGACTGTGGAAGATACCCGTTGCGCGGCTTGCGATTACGGCGACCGGGGCGAAGCACGTCTTCTGGGCCTGTTGCTATGACTCGTCTCTGGGCGCCGGTGTTCAATGGACAAAGCGCTCAGCGAGCGGATGGACTCCGCTTGAGAACCTCACGCCGGACCTGAGCTACATGCCGCAAAACGATTCTCTGAAGTACAGTTTCGATGTTGCGGTCAATTCAGACGACGAAGTGATCCTTGTCTGGGACCATTGGTACGCGGCAAGCCTGGAGCAGGGAATCCGATGGAGAAAATACGACGGTGCATGGAGCGCGGGAGATATTGTGGAGTCAACGTCCAGTTGTCTTCATATGTCGGCAGTGTCTGACGCCCAGGGCATAACTCACCTTGTTTATGAAAAGGACGGCAGTATCTACCATAGAAGTCTCAGCGGCTCGTCGTGGTCGGCGGCATCGGAAATTGACGACTGCAGCACCTCTGACTGCTCTTTTCCCCGCGTTGCAGCGGGCCGGGACGGCGAGATCCGGGTCGCATGGATGAAGAATGGAAACGTCGCCCACAAGAAATATGAGAATGCTCTATGGGGAACTGCAGAGGAACTCCAGCCTATCGGCGGCACGACAGCCTACTATCCTGAAGTCGAGGTCCTGAATAATGGAACTGTCGCTATCGCATGGTCCGCGAGGAGCGACAGCCTGTCTACGATTCAGGTGGAAACCATCGCCCCCCCTGACTCGGACGGCGACGGCATGCCGGACGCGTGGGAGCTTCAGTACGGTCTCAATCCCAACAACGCGTCTGACGCTGGCGCTGATGCGGACAGCGACGGGATGACGAATCTTGAGGAATTTCAGGCGGGCACCGTTCCTGACGACAGTGACAGCGATAACGACCTCATTCCCGACGGCTGGGAAGTCGCCAACGGATTGAACCCATTGAATGCCTCTGATGCGGTTTCTGACCCGGATACGGACGGTCTCACGAATCTTGAGGAGTATCAGCGGGGCACAGATCCAAACAACGGCGACACGGACAATGACGGCATGCCGGATGGTTGGGAGGTAGACAACTCCCTTGATCCGAACGATGCATCGGATGCGTCCGGTAATCCTGATGGTGACGCCTACACGAATCTCGAAGAATACCAGAACGGCACCGATCCCAACATCTATGACGGTCTGGATTCGGACTACGACTGGATGACGGTCGCCGGCACGTTCAACAGCTGGGACGAGGCGGCGAGTAATATGACGCTGGTGGCTTCGCACATGTGGCGGTTTGAAGTGGATCTCTCAGACGAGTCGAATGTCCGCTTCAAGTTTGTTGCTGAAGGCAACTGGGGCTTCAATTGGGGTGAAAACAATCAGACAGCATTCACGGTTCCAATCGGCGGGTTCGCTGAGCAGGGCTACTATGGCGATATCCTCCTCGACGGCACGCTCGACGGCCGGTACCGCTTCACGCTGAACGAGCAAACCGGTGCGTACACGGTCGAGAAGGTGGCCCAGCAGGATACGGACGGCGACGGAATGCCGGACAGCTGGGAGACAGCCAACAGTCTCGATCCGAACGATGCGTCAGACGCGTCGGAAAACCCGGACGGAGACCTCTATACGAATCTTGAAGAGTACCGGAACGGTACGGATCCGCATGTCTATGATCGTCCGTCAAGCAACTACGACAGCATGACGCTGGCCGGCACGTTCAACGACTGGGACGAAGACCTCGACAACATGGATCTTGTGGACCACTACACATGGCAGTGGGAAGGTAATCTGATCAATGAGACCGCCGTCCGCTTCAAGTTTGTTGCAAACAGCTCGTGGTCGATTAACTGGGGCGAGGCGAACCAGTCGGATCAGAGTGTGCCGATGTCGGACTACGCGGAAGGCGGAGATCAAGGTGACATTCTTGTGAGCCACACGCTGGACGGGCAGTACCGCGTCACATTCAACGAGGATTCCCTGCTGTACACGGTGGAGGAGATCACAGCTCCCGACACAGATGGCGACGGCATGCCGGACGATTGGGAGGACCTGTATGGACTCGATAAGACTGATTCGTCTGATGCGTCAAACGATGAAGACGCCGATGGACTGACGAACTTGCAGGAATACGAAGCGAGCACGAACCCGCTCCGCTGTGACACGGACTTTGACGGTATTCTCGACGGTGAAGATGACGATCCCACAAATTCTGCCTTTACGCAGGTGCGGCTGTCGCCGGATTTAATGGGAAGCATAGCCAACTCCGTGAGCGGGCAGCCGTCTTTCTCGTGGCGTCCAGGTTCCTGCTACTGGATCGACTACTACGGTCATAAGGACAAAGGTTATGTGCGTTTTGACGTCGCGGGTATCCCGGACGGTGCCGCAATTCAGAATGTGGTTCTGCTGTACCAAATGACCGCGCAGCAGAATCAGAAGCCGCTCACCAGGATTGTCGGACTGGATGACCTGGATCCATCGACTGGCGGAGGTGCGGAGGCGGTATTCAGCGCTGTGGCAACAAATACGGCACTGCAGATTCCCTTCACGAACGAGTTCCCGTTGGCAGGCGAGGAGAAAGCCATCGGGTTCGATCAGGCGGTTGCCGACAATCTGAAATCCAGGCTGACATCAGACAGTTGGGCACTGGGCTTCGGCTACGAGAACTCTCCGGGTGATCCGGCATCACTTCTCAGCATGACCGTTGTTGTGAGCTACGCGACGACGGAATACGAGAGTGATTACGACGCAATCACGGTCGCGGGTACGTTCAACAACTGGGATCAGACGCTGAGCAACATGCAGCTCATCGCAGACTATATCTGGCAGTACGACCACACCTTCAACAACGAGGCCAATGTCCGCTTCAAGTTCACGGCCAATGGAAGCTGGAGTATTAACTGGGGCGAGAATGACCAGTGGAACTTCAACCCGCCTCTGTCCGGAACCTGCGAGCAGACAGGATCGGACATCCTTATGTTCAGCACGCTGAACGGAACCTACAGATTCACCTTCAACGAGCGTACGCGCGAATTCAGCTTTCAGGAAGTGGGTGGGGGAGCTGGTGTTGATTGGATCGGTGAAACACATCATTGGCCCGGGAACGGGAACATTACCGATCAGGACGACTTCGGTGTGTACGTCCAATCGCATCCAATTGGAGAGGGTGTGAATGCGCAGGTCGACTACACGACAGACGATGGCGCGACATGGCTCAGCGAACCCATGTCCGTGATCGGCCAGGCCGGCGCGAACGACGAATGGGAAGGCATTCTCGGTCCGTTCTCAGCGGGAACCGTGGTCAAGTACCAGGTGCAGGTGGCCGACACGGAAGGAACCGTTCGTACTGACGATAATGACGGAGCTTTCTTCACTGCGATAGTGAATGGAACCGGCGATCCGTTGGCATGGATAGGCAATGCGTATCACTGGCCGTGGAACGGGGAGATCGACTCCTGGGACGATGTTTGGGTCAATATCGAGTCGTATCCACAGGGCGCGGCCATCTCCGCGCGGGT
Source organism: Verrucomicrobiota bacterium (assembly GCA_018814445.1). GTDB lineage: Bacteria > Verrucomicrobiota > Kiritimatiellia > JAHIZV01 > JAHIZV01 > JAHIZV01. The sequence continues at coordinate 32,583 of JAHIZV010000087.1, forward strand.
TCACTACAACATCGGGAACGGATGGCAGGTTGCCGTGATGAATCTCGGCGACCCGGTGGGGAACAACGACCACTGGTACGTCACGCTGGGTGTATTCAACAGCGGCACCCATGTTGAATACGCGATCGAGGTGATTGATGGCTCAGGCGCGTCGTGGTGGGACAGCGACTACGGCAATAACCACCACGCGTGGGTCAACTAGATCCAGAACCAAAGTCCATTAATCTAACGTTCTGAGCGAGAGGGCTCTACGGCTCAAGGAGGCCGTAGAGTCCTTTCTCATGAAAGCCGTAGAAATCCAGGTAAAACGCTTTACAATCCTTCTCTGATTGTGCAAATATAGCGTTCTTTGACTCTTCGAGGAATCTGTGGGGTATGGCAGAAAAATCCATAGGGGACAAACTCCGTATCAGTGCCGTGGTGGTGGCGCTTCTTGCGACGATTGTCAGCATTGCGCTGGTTCTGATGATCAGACCGGCACTCAATGGCGCGCTCGAAGAGGCGGACCAGGCATTGGAATCAGATCCTCCCACCAATACCATCACGGCGATCGAGCCGCAAACAGAGCCGGAAGCGTCTTCTGACGGCGGGCAGGCCGCAGGGGTTCTCACCGAGACGGATTCAGATATAGCCGCGTACCCGGAACTCGATGCCTTCGAGCCGGGCTTCTTCGAGACCTCACTGTACGTGAAGTGGGAGAAGGAGGGAGTCACGAGAGCGGACCTGGCATCCGCCGTAAGGCTTCTGAAGGCTCAGGGCTTTGAGGGACTCAAGCTCCAGGATCCGAATCTCATTGCTCAGTTTCTTCCATACAGGAATATCGAACCCGCATATGTCGACAGCATCACTGTCGAGGAAACAGTTGATGCCGGTCAGCCTGTAGCCTTTCAAATGTCAGCCAACTATCCCGATCCCTCGTATGTCTTTGAGCGCTGGGAGATAGAGGAAGACGCAGGTGTGATCACTGTCAGGATGGTTGGGTCGAAGACCGGCAATCCAGTCGCGGCTGTGGTAGTGCCGGTTGAACTGGAGGGGGAGATCCCTGCTCTGGCAGCGGGAGAATACACCGTGCGTTTTGTGGCAATCGGGGAGCCGATCGAGAAGAATCTCAGTGTACGTTAACAATGGAAAATGGGGCGCGGAATGAAACGGATGAAGAAGAATTCAAAGGGAATAACATGGACCGCCGCTGTTCTGCTGTGCGTGGGCATGTGTGCGACGAGGGCATTCGGACTGGCGAGCGAAGAGCGTGATTTCTTCGGCCTGACGGCCCTGGAGTCGTCGCATCCGGAGATCAACGGAACCAACTTCTCATTTGCTGTCAGCGACACGGAATTCGATGTTACGCATCCGGCGCTGGGATGGGTTGGCCCCGGCACGTACAGCGACCATTTCAGCAGCATGGACCCGATTGACGATCTCCCGTCCAAAAACCCGCGAGTGTGGTCGGCGGGCAATCGCAACTACGCGACCACATCATACGGTAATCTGCATTTCGGAGGTTACTTCTACTCCTTCAACCTGCCCGTCGATAACAACAACACACTTTCCAACAACATCTGGGGTTTCCACGGTACATCCGTCGCCGGTACAGCAGGTTCCGGTCTGCCGGGTCCTGCCGGAAGGAGCCTTGGGGTTGCACCAAGAGCCAAGCTTGTCCTCGCATCCGACTCGGCCGACTTCAACCTGTCGGCGGGCCAGGTTCCCGAGGGCAACACATTCAAGACGGTAGCCATCAACCGCAGTTTCACGGGCAGTTCCGCTCTGTCGAGTGGGGCGAGGGAGAAGGGGGCGTTGATCAGTGTCAACGCGGCCGGAAACAGTTTCAACTCCACTTCACTGCGCAAGCTTCAGACCTATGGTGTGTCTCCGAATATATGGTCCGTTCGGTTGCTGCCGGAGAAGGGCTACGACATCATCGCCAGTGGACTGTCGGGTGTGACTTCCACGAAGGCCTACATGTCCGCATACGGAAGCCAAAGGAACCAGGAGTCGATCTTCACCGACTACTCCATCTCGACCATCCGGTCGGGTGGGGCTATGGATTCCTACGCCTCGGGCACATCCTTTGCTTCTCCCTTCACAGTAGGCGGATCGGTGCTGATCCAGCAGGCATACGCGGAGTCGCACGGGGGGCATTGGCTGAGGATCGACCAGATCTCACGGATTATGAAGAAGTCCGCGAAGTTCGTGGACGACGACAACGTTGGCCTTCGTTTTCCTGTTGCTGATTTCGAGGCGGCCGTGAACCTTGCAATCAGCTACCAGGGCGACCCGGGATTCGAGCCGAATTTCTCAACAGATTTCAGCGACACGAATCGAGTCAACTCGATCGACAATGTGCCACACTACATCAATCCGAAGCAGTTCCGGGCGGAGTTCGACTACGGCGAGAGCCTGAAAGAATATACTGCGCCCCTTGTAACGAACGGTCTTTTGCAGTTCGAAGGAAATGTCGGCACGGGCGAGGCGAATATCGCGATCAGGAACGGCTGGGGTGATCTCGGCGTCGTCAATCTCACGTATCCGGGCAAGAAGCTGGTCTTCTTATTCGACTACGACACGAATCCCGGCTGGATCGGCGGATCGACGGAAACATATCTCGGGATCAAGGAGATGTACGGTTCCCAGCAATTCATGGATTCAGGAATCGTCGGCGACTGGGATGCGATCGGCCGCCTGGCATTTCGGATCACCTCCTACCAGGGCAGTGACAACTGTCTTGTCGAGGTCTTGCGATGCAGCGAAATGCCCAATACCAACAGCGCCTTATGGGGCCGTGCGGCCACCTACACGGTTCCCGTATGGGACTCCCCGTTGGCTTCGGCGACAGTCACTAACCTGACACTAGGCAATTTCCCCGAGCTCAGCGTTGAGATCACGGCGACCCACATGAAGCTGTCCCGCGACGGTCAGCAGTTGTTCAATGTCGCGCACGGGCTTGCCACGGCGCCTCTTGCGCGCTCCACGCCGTACATCCACTTCAAGAACGGCAATACTGATCACAAAACGCGTATTGATAATTTCAGCGTGAAGACAACGACTTCCTCAGAGCCCGTGGTCACGGTAAAAACCATGCGGAGCGAGGCGATTGAAGGGCTGCAGGGGCATGGGCCGGGCGCCTTTGGTGTTTTCAACATTTCAAGGACCGTCAATACCAATACCGCGTTGACGGTTGGATACACTGTGTCCGGAACGGCCACGCCGGGCTCGGACTACGCAACTCTTCCCGGGAGCGTCACGATTCCCGCCGGCATAGCGTCTGTCGACATCCTCGTTACTCCGATCAGTGATGCCACGATCGAGTCCAGCGAAACAGTTGCACTGCAACTGTCGACGGGTGCCGGCTACTCGCTTGGTGGAGAGCAAAGCGCGTCGCTGGCGATCGTGGATCTGACAGACGCCGACAGTGATTCGCTCATGAATACCAATGAGGACAGGAACGCGAACGGGATTCTGACAGACGACGACACCGATCGCGATATGCTGCCGGACTACGCGGACAATGACGACGACGGAGACAACGTTCCCACACTGGATGAAGACGTGAACGGCAACGGTAGCGTGCTTGATGACGATTCCGATACCGATGCGGCGCCTGACTACCTCGACGCGGATGATGACGGTGATGGTGTGCCAACCCGCGAAGAAGATCGGAACGGCAACGGCAATCCGCAGGATGACGATTTTGACAATGATGGAACGCCGGACTATCTGGATCCTGATCCTTCCTGGTTCTCCGACTACTACAGCATGTCCGTCGCGGGCACATTCAACGACTGGAACGTGTTCTCCAACGCAATGCATCTGATTGGAAACGGTCGATGGGAGGCGATCCTTTCATTTGATGGAGTTTCAGGGGCGGAGTTCAAATTCGCGGGTAACGGCGCATGGTTCTACAACTGGGGCGACAACAATCAGACGGACACGGATATCCCCATATCTGATGCGGCCGATGCGGGCGGGGGGAATGTCATCATCAGCGGCTCTCTCAATGGCGCCTACCGCTTCCGCTTCAGCGATACGAACCAGGCCTACAGCGTCGAATACATTCCCCCTGTCGATACGGACAGCGATGGCATGACCGACGACTGGGAACTCCTGCATGGATTGGATCCCAATGATCCCGACGACGCGGACGACGATCCGGACAGTGACGAATATACAAATCTGCAGGAGTTTCAGAACGGAACCGATCCACACGTCTGGAACGCGCGGCTCACGAACATGTCCAGCATGAGCGTGGCGGGCACGTTCAATGGGTGGGACGCCGCCGCAGTCAACATGAGGCTCATCAACGATTACACCTGGCGTTATACCGGCGCCTTCACGCACGAAAGCAACGTAACATTCAAATTCGCCGCGAACGGAAGCTGGACAACCAACTGGGGTGACAACAACCAGAGCGATTTCACTATCCCGCTGACGAACAATGCGGGGGAGCAAACCGGCGGCGACATCAGCATCACGGACCCCTTGCATGGTCTCTACAACTTCACCTTTAACGAGCAGACTCTCGCCTACAGCGTGGATCGGACGTGCGACGAATTCTGTGATCTTGTCGCGGGCGTGACGCAGGTCGTAAGCGTCGGTGCGCCGGGTCCTGTCATGGGTTATACCAACGCGTGGAAAGCCATTCTCGGCGGGGATAATGATGCGTCGGTCCCTTCGACATTCTGCCTCGCCCGGAACTACGGTCAGGGGCGGGTGATCATGTTTGGGCATGACGGCATCGTTCACGACCTCGCACTCTATGACAACCGCAACTTCATGGTGAATGTCATGGAGTGGCTCAACAACGGCGGCGGCAAGCAGGTGGCCTATACAGAGGGTCACGGCGAATGGGTGAAGGGCGCCCAGCTTTCCGAACTCGCGTCGGAAATGTCCGGCCGCGGTTACACTTTCTCCAGTATCCCCAGCACGGTCACCGTAAGTTCACTCAGCGGGAAAGATACGCTGATCGTTGGCAACGCCTGGAGCCTGATTGACTACACCGAACGGTACGCCATCAGGGATTTCGTCTCGAACGGAGGGAGTCTGCTGATGCTTGGACTGGGCTGGTCATGGAGTGGAGAACCCAACACATATCCGATGGCGCCACTGGCCGAATTGTTCCAGGGAATGTGGGCTCGGGACGGCATAAACGACCCGACAGACCAGTACAACGGATCGCCGATATTCAGCGCCATCTACCCGCATGTGATTCACTATTCTCTGTCCGAGGCGACGTCATTCATCGCCAGGGCTCACGCTGACTATCCGACGACACTCCCGTCTGTGCTGGAGACCAATACGTTGTTCAGAAACAGATTCCTCTCCGCGCAGGCCGCCCTGATGGTGATCAGCCGCGACCAGGGCGATTACGGATGGGGCCGCTGGGATCTGTCGCAGTTTGGAAATATCCTGACCTCAGACTATCCATCCTACTACTCCAAGAGCAACACGTACGACAAAGCGACGGAGGGCGTCATGTCTGTCGCGCGCGAACGCTTTATCCGTTCGTGGATAGACTCCGAAAATCTCTACGACTATCAGAAAGGCGTCATAGCAACGAATACCGGCCTCTACGGAGAATACCGGGACCTGTGGGCCGATTTCACCGTCTACCTCATGGATAACGGCGGACTGGACTCGACGCAGAGAGTGGCGATCTATGACTACCTGGGGAGCATACATCCGGCTCTGCACAACACACGTGCGATCTCCGCGACGAACTTTCTGGGCACAACCGTTCCGGCCATTTCGTTGAGCGGTCGGTATGGACAGGTGAATATATTCGGCACGAAGGTGGGCGCATCCTCCGAGAATCCATTCCCGAATGATGTTCCCGCGAAGAACAGCGATATATTCACGATCGTTGTGGCTCATGAGATCAATCACGTTGTTGACGCGTACACGATCAATAACAACACGAATCTGGAAGCGCGGAAGGACGAGTTGATCAACGACGCGGGAACCAACAGGTATCATTACCTTCGCGGGGGCGACGGGCTTGGCTTTGAACACGGATTCTTCAAGAACAACCCGCAGGAGTTTTTCGCGTCGATAGCAAATCAGTGGTTTACCGACAGCGCGCGCACCGTCGAGCTCGGATACAGACGGTTCACCAACGGAATCCCGTACCCCATCAACCAGGCGGTTTTCTTCGCCGACGTGTATTCCCGCGGAACGGATGAGAGCAGATTCTATACGATGGATACACAGGGCGTTGTCAGCAACGAAGTCGTCCAGCTCGTCAGAGATGCGAACGGGCATATCAAGGTGCTCTCCTCCGATGCCGCGACCTTCTTCTTCGGCTTGGATTCTTCCGGGAACGTGACGAACGTCAACAAGACGGACGGTACGGGTGATTTCGACGGTGACGGCATGACGGATAGTTGGGAGTTGGGGTATAAGCTCGATCCGTTCGACATTTCCGATGGAGTCTTTGATCCGGACCACGACGGGCTGACGAACCTGCAGGAGTTCCAGACCAACACGCATCCTTTCCGTCCGGATACCGATTTTGACGGTTTCGGCGATGCAGTCGATCCAGAGCCGACGACACCGGCGTATTCACAGGTGACACTGACTCCGAGCCCGATCGGAAGGGTAGTCAAATGGACCTACTGGGGTACTGTCTACTATCGGTACGAGGATTACATGTATTGGGGGTCCCCGAGCTACGAGACGACCCAGGGCTACATGAAGTTCGATGTATCTTCGATTCCGGACAATGCGATCATCCGTAATGTGGCCATGATTTATCAGTCCAGGGCCACCAACTGGTATTCCGGCATTTCGCCGACATCGGAAATGATTGCCCTCGACGGGCTCGATCCGGTTGCATCGACGAACGCGCAGATCCTCTATGGGGCAATAGGAACCGGTGTTGCTCTGCAGGCAACGACGACCAATGAGTTTCCCTTCGGTTCCCGGCCGGACAAGGTCTTCGATTGGGGGCCGGCTGTCGAAGCGAACCTGAGTTCGCGGCTCTCCTCGGATACGTGGTCGCTCGGCTTTCGTGGGGGCGCCTACTCGTACTCGATGAACGCATTCGTATCAAATGTGACCGTCATCGTCAGCTACGAGCCGAACACGGACTACCTTTCGAACTACTCGACCATGACCATGGCCGGCTCGCTGAACGGCTGGAATGCAGCGGACAACAACATGGTGTTGATCAGCAACTACACATGGAGATTCGAATCCGAGATTTCAAACTACAGTGGACTGCAGCTCAAGTTCGCCGCGAACCGTGCCTGGGGGACGAATTGGGGCGATAATGACCAGTCGCAATTCTCTCCGACGATTTCCGGCGTCGGCGAGAGTGCAGGCGCAAACATCACCGTGAACGGTACGCTCAGCGGCGTCCTTCGTGTCACGTTCAACGAGCAGACGGCAGTGTACACCATTGAGTTGGCGGCACTTGCCGACGGCGACAGCGACGGGATGCCGGATGACTGGGAGCTACTGCATGGGCTTGACCCGAACGATCCTGACGATGCGGACGGCAATCCCGATGGAGATGCTTACTCCAATCTTCAGGAGTATCAGAATGGCACGGATCCAAACGTGTGGGATCCGAGCAACTCCAACTATTCGTCAATGTGCGTGGTCGGGAATTTCAACGACTGGAATTCGGCACGCACCAATATGAGCCTCATCGCCGACTACAGGTGGCGTTATGACTTGGCGGTCACGAACTACTCAGGGCTCCAGTTCAAATTTGCCGCAAACGGGAGCTGGGTGACCAACTGGGGCGAGAACGACCAGTTGCAGTTTGACTTGCCGATTTCCGGAACCGGCGACCGTGATGGAGGCAACGTCTCCCTGAACGGAACATTGGACGGAACCGTGCGATTCGAATTCAATGAGGGCTCGGCAGACTACTCCGTCACGCTTCTACCTCCGACCGATTCGGACAGTGACGGGATGCCCGACTACTGGGAGGACCGGTACGGCCTCAGCAAGAACAGCGGCGCCGATGCAGGACTTGATCCGGACGGCGACGGCTTCACGAATCTGCAGGAGTACCAGAACGGTACGAACCCGCTGGTGCCCGACAACATGGATTCCGACTACATCCACATGTCCATCGCCTCCGATCTGAACGGCTGGAACGCGGCGGCGAACAACATGCGGCTGATCGACCATTACACCTGGCGATGGACCACCGGAATCGATGCGCCGGGCGGTCTCCAATTCAAGTTCGCGGCGAACAGTGTCTGGGCCACAAATTGGGGCGACAACGATGTCTCCGCTCTGGCACCCGAGCCGATTAACGGATATGCAGAATTAGAAGGTGCGAATATCGCTGTCGACGGCCCCCTCGACGGCACATACGAATTCGTATTCAACGAAACGACGCTGGAGTACAGTTTCAGTCGAGCGCCCATCGATGACTTCGACCAGGATGGTATTCCCGATGACTGGGAGGACTCCAATGGTTTTAATGCGCGAGATGGATCCGACGCGGGTCTTGATGCCGATGCTGACGGGCTCACGAACTACCGGGAATACCGGAACGGCACGAATCCGAACGATGCAGATACCGATGACGACGGTGCGTCCGACTTCCACGAAGTGATCGCAGGTACAGACGCGGGCAATCCGCTATCCTTTTTCGATGCCGGTGGCGTCACTGTTTCCGGCGGCGTATCCATCTCGTGGTCAGGTGTCGGAGGCAGAACGTACACCGTGTTCTACTCGGCAGGCGGGCCGGGCGAAGCGGGGATCTGGGAGCCTGTTCCGGGGCATACGAATCTGACGGGAGTCAGCGGCGCGATGTCTGCGGAGATTGGTATGGAAACAGATGTCACGCAACGGTACTTCAAAGTTCAGGTTCAGAACTGAGCCGGCAGTCCTGAATGCCGCTGACTTAACCTGCATATTTCATCAAACTGCGCCGCGGAGCCGTCGGCTTTTCGCGAGTACGGCCCGCTTTTCCTTCGGGACAGGTCTACGAGACATGCCCACTCGGAAAAGCAGACCGTCCTCATCGAAAACACGAGGGCTCCGCTCATAAGTCATGCAGGTCAGGTTGTATGCGTGGTGGCTGGACGCATTTTGGTGAAATATGCAGGTTAAGGCCACGACATGTCTTACGGCATTGACTGCGAACGGTGCAAACTTCATCCATTGTTTGCAGTCAAGCCCGTCAGGGCTGTGTATTTCTGCGCCTGTTGCATCCTACAGGGGCCCTAAGTCAGCGCTATTCCAGGCAGTCCTCACTTGTTGACACATGGCGATGTCCGGTTAGATACTGAACGGCGTCCATGAAGGCACTCGCCGCACAAACTTCTGCCGTCGTGCGCTGCAGCATGTTCATTGCTGCACTACTGCCGCTTCTTTCATCGTGTGCCGGGCCGGGTGGAGACAGCGCATTCTCTGACCGGACTCCCGTACGCGCGATCGACTCCGAGCTGCTGAGGGAGAGGCAGGCTGAAATAGAAATGCGCGAAACTGTGGCGAGCAGTCAATCTCTGGCTTCCGAGGAGAAAGAATACATCGATGCGGTGATCGCATACCGTGTTGCCGAGAAGCGCTATGACCGGACTCTTGACCACTATGATTCATTGCTGTCTAAAGCCCGGAGCAGTGTTGACCGCGCAGAGCGTGACTACCAGCGTGCGATGAAGGTTAAGACCTACAAGGAGGCCAGGCAGTATATTCACAAGGCAAAACGCTACAAGTCCATGGCCCTGAACGTTCAGCGAGCCGAAAAGGAGTATGCAGAAGCGGCGAGTGATCTGGATCGAGCCGCATTAAATGTGAATGCAGCCTCAAAGAAACTGGTTCGCAAGAGGAAGGAACGAGTGCAGCGCGGTGAGAATGTGGCACAGACTGCTGTCAGGACTGCAGAAACACCGGCGGCCACTGCGCCGCTGGCGATCGGCGGCTACGATCCTGTCGCGTACTTCAGGAACGGCGAGGCGGCAGAAGGTATGCCCGCGATTCATTGTGAATGGAATGGAAAGACCTGGTACTTTGTCAGTGAGGAAGACAAGGAGTTCTTCAATAGAAAGCCTGACCTGTTTGCTCCCCGGTTCGGGGGGCAGTGTGCGTGGGCAATGGCGCAGGGAAGAATGGTGCCCGGCGATCCTGCCGTGTGGAAAGTTTTTGATAACCGGCTCTATCTTCATCAGAACACTGCCGTCCAAGCCGGATGGGCACTGGAAGTGGAGGGCAACATAGCCTCAGCCGAGCGTTTCTGGCGGGATATGAGCAAAGGCAATCCGGATGACGGTGAGTAGCGAAGGGCGGCATCCATGTCACCGCAGGATATAGAACTTGTTGCTATTGATTTTGAAACGACGGGAACAGTCGGCAATCTTCCATCTGAGCCATGGCAGATCGGTATGGTCAGGATCACAGAGGGAAGGATCGATAGCACCTCGGTGTTCGAAAGTCTTCTGCGCGTGGGCGACAGACCTTTCAATCCGAACGCCCCCGGAATCCATCACCAATTGAAAGACCAACTGGCCGCGGCGCCGTCCCTGCAGGAACTGTGGCCTCAACTGCGAGGGTGGTGGTACGGGCATCCTCTCGTCGCCCACAACATATCTACGGAGAAGACGATTATCACGAAAGCAGCCCCTTTGCATGTGCCCGGCCCCTGGATCGATACCTTGAAGTTGGCAAGGATCGCGTATCCAGCACGAAAGACTCATTCGTTGACTGATCTTCTCGATGATCTGGAATTACAGGAAAGAACGGTGAGTCTGTGTCCGGGCCGTCTGCCCCACGATGCTCTTTTCGATGCCATCGGCTGCGCGGTCCTGCTGGAGCACCTTCTGTCACTCGAAGGGTGGGCTGCCGCGCGTATTGAGGATCTCGCGTCCGCTCACCCGCAGAACTTCTACCGTGTCCGCAACAGACGGGGAGCCGATGCGTGACGCCGAGCCTTTAGATGGTTGCTCTCGGTTGGAGAAACCTTAATACTCTTCCCTGCTAACAGGTGAGGGCGCATTGTGAATCTTCATATCATGAAACTCCGAAAGATCATCGTGCCGGTTTGTCTCGTGCTCCTGCTTCCCGGCGTGTGCCGTGCTCGCGTGAGTGTCGAAGGCAACCAGATTCAATTCACGTTGCGAGCGCCCGGCGCCGCAAAAGTCCACGTGGCGGGGAGTTGGGATGGCTGGATCAATCCGGTCGACCATGGAGATGCGGCAGCGGCACAGAATTCCCTCGCGCTCGGGGATGACGGGCTCTGGCGGTTGAATATGGTGATTCGCGATCCGGGCGAATACCAGTACCGATTCATTATCGACGGACAGTGGAAACAGGATCCGGAGAACCCTGACTGGACAGATAATGCAATCGGAAATGTGAACTCCGTCTTCTCGATAGGTGAAGGAAGGCGGGTAACATCTCCGCCCGGATTGCCTGCCGGAGACGGGCAAATCGCGATGAAGGTAATTGACCGCAGAACCGGGAAACCAGCGGGAAGAGCGATCCTCAAGTTCACGGAGCCGGCGCCCCGCCTCATGACGACTGCTGTCGACGGATCTCTTATTCTTGAATACGTTGCTCGCGGCACATACACCTTTGCGGTTGCGCGGACGGGTTATGAAGTCAAGACCGCACAGGTGAGAACATCTCTCGTTGATCAGCCGGTCGAGCCCATCGTTATAGCTCTGGAATCAACTCAGGGAGACGAACTCACATTCTACTACAACAGCTACTCTCCTCGTGCGCGGGTCTCGCCGCAGGATATTGCCTCTGTTGACGTGAACGGGGAATTCAGCCGTTGGCAGGGGGGGCTTCATCTTGCGGACGACGACCGGGACGGCGTCTGGAGTGGGACCTTCCATATTTCGCCGCAGGTCAATGAGTCGGAGTACGGTTTTCTAGTTCACCTTAACGGCGGAAGCAGTGTCTACACGCCGGACCCGGACGGGGATGATGTGACAGAGACCGTTAACGCGGAGTGCACATTCCGTCGCTGCTGGTTTGATCGGCCTCTGATCGTCATTGATTCTCCCAAAGACGGTCGGACCAGCAGTACGCAGCCGGAGGAACTCCTTTTCCGGTTCATTCCCGCCGGCACATTTGCCGATGAAATAGAAACACCTGTTCGACCTTCAGCGCTCAGGTTGATAGTCAACGGCGAAGTATACGACATAGACGGCAAAGAACTTATCGCAAAGGGAAACGGCTTCGCGATTCGTCTGCCGTCTCTGCCCATGGGGGAGGTGTCGCTATCGGTGGCGGTGAAAGAGGGTGATGCTCTGGCGCAGGCGGCTGTAACCGTGTGGGATGGACCTGTCGTAAGAGACATTGAGAGCCGGTACGCACAGGACAATCCGTCTTCTGTAGCCGGTCCGCCATCGTGGCTGGCTGACGCGATAATTTATCAGGTACTGGTTCGGGCTTATAAGGATTCGGACGGAGATGGGATCGGCGATTTTGCGGGGATGATCGAGAAGCTGGATCATATCAAGGATATGGGTGTTAACGCACTGCTTCTCATGCCTGTCTGGGATGGTCCCAGCGGGCACGGCTATACGCCTGAGTCGCTTTTCAGAGTCGAGAAGGACTACGGCACAGACGATGATTTCAGAAGATTGGTCGACGCGTGTCATGAGCACGGTATCAGGGTCATTCTTGACTACAACGACACGACCACTTTCACTGGTCATCCTTTGTTCGGACCCGCCGTGGTATTCGCGGGTCAGCCCTTCAGGGACTGGATATACTGGATAGGACCTAACCGGTATTCAGCATATTCCCTGACGGATGACCTGATCAACGGCGCCTGGCCACAGTTCAACTACGTCAACCCGCAGGTTCGACGCTATTTCATCGAGATTCTACTGCACTGGATGCGGGAATTCGGCGTAGATGGGTTCCGTATGGATTCCGTCGAACGGATAAAGCCGTTTCCGAGTCACGACTGGTGGAGAATTCTCCGCAGAGAACTGAAGTCCGTCGACTCGGATGCGTTGCTTCTCGGCGAACTGTTCAGTGCCGACAATCGCTATTTTGACCGGGAATTCGACATTGGCTACGATGCAGCTTTCAATCATGCCCTGATGCAAACGGCGACTGGAAAAGGCTCGGCTGTCGACTTCGCGGCAACGCTACGGGACCGATGCGCAGATGATCCGACCGGCACCCGTCTACTGCGTTTCCTCTCCAATCACGATATCGATCGATGGATGACGTCCGCAGGTGGTGATCTTGCTTCGGCTAAGCTGGGCCTTGCCGCGCTGCTGACGCTCCCGGGCGTGCCATCCCTGTACTACGGATGCGAGTTCGGCATGACCGGCGGCGGCATATGGGGGCCGAACGAAAACCGCGGATACATGGAGTGGAAGGAAAAGTATCCATTGCATGAGATGATTGCGAAACTGGGACGGTTGAGATCGGCTGAGCCGGCGCTGCGCAACAGCGGGACATGTGAGATTCTTTCTGCGGGTGATGAGACGGAGCTTGTAGTCATACAGCGCCGCTCGCGAGCCGTGCCACGGACGGACGATTTCGTGTTAGCATTCAACTTCGGACATGGGGACGCCCGCTGTGATCTTCCCGAGGGAGAATGGAAGCTTGTCGACGGGGTCGTTGGCGAAGACGGGCTCATACCGGCAAAAGGATTTGCTATCTGGCGGTCATCTTCTGGATTCCGGAACCCGGATTCCGGAACCCGGATGTCCCCAAGTTCTTTGGGACGGTAGGTGTCTGAGAGCTTTTCCCAAAAGCCCTGCCCGGGCTTGAGGGGGGGGGCGCCGGGCAGGTAGGAGGTAACCTAGGAGGCTATCTGTCTATTGAGACACTGCCTCTTCACATTCGTTCAATTGTTGTCCGGCTTTTTCTCTATATGCTGTTTTCCCGCGTAGTGATAGGGCGTAACATATTGTAGTTAGTGTTTTTATGAATGCGAGGCTCCGCGACAGGAGTGAAGTCAGCGTCCGGCTATCTGAACGTCCACCCAGACCAAGCGATGATCGCTGACCTTCAGCAGATCATACCCATCTTCGTTGATGCCCGGCCAGAAGACGCCTGAGGCGGTAATGGTTAGATTGCGTGAAGGCAGTGCGTAGTCCGCCCGCAGGTTGCCGCCGTGAAAAGACGCGGTGTCCGCCGCAGGATCGCCCGCCTGATTCCGGTCGAGCGCAGAATCCCACCCAGCCTGTTCCGTCGCCCCGATACTTACGGGTGTTGCAGTTGCGTTGACGAGAGGATGATCAAGAATCTGCTGGATGGTTCCTTTGACGCTTTCGCCGTCGATTGGATCCGCATTCAAATCGCCCATAAGAATGAAGGCGGCTCCAGTTTCCAGTCCGCCGCGGTTGCCCCTGTCGTCGTAAATGTAATCGTTTCTTCCTGAGCTGATGTAGTCAGCCCAGAAACGAATCTCATCGTGGTTGCGGCGTCCGTTGCGGTCTTCCGGGCCATCAAAAACGGGCGGTGAAGGATGGCAGATCAGCAGGTGAACGGTCTGAGCATCGATCTGGACCGGAACATCCCAGTGACTCTTGGAGGACAGACGCAGAACTTTGCGCTCCGCCTCCGTGTAGAAAGGATCTCCCGTTTCAGGATCGACAGGCAACAGTGCTTCGGGCATGTCTTTCCAGAGGAATCCTCTGAAAGTGCGAATGCTCTCTTCCTCAAGAGGGTATCGCGAGAGAACCAGCATCCCGTATTGACCGGGGAAGGCTCCATAACCATGGCAGTCGGCAGGTCCCGACACCTGGCCATCGTTATCGAGATCAAGGCCTGTATCCAGTCCCGTGTTTACGGGGCCGCAGTAGGAATAGGGATACTCGATGGGCTCGTGCTTGCGTTGGGATTTTCCCAGGAAGTTCTCGCAGAACAGGTCTGCTGACTCACCTGCCGGATCGTAGTCAAACTCCTGCAGAACAAGTACATCCGGACGGACTCGCTGAACGATTTCGGCTACTCCCTTCAATTGCCGATTCCTGCCGTTCTTGAGATCGCGGAGCAGGTGCCCGCTGGAAGGACGGTTGAGTGCCGCATTGAACACAGCGAAACGCACTGTGCCTGTCGGTGCGGTGTTGTCCTCGGCGCATGTGACCAGCGCGGGAAAGATCATGCAAAACAGTATTGTGAAAGGAATCCTCATGAGCCCGAATATAGCCGTCATTCGCCGCGGAGGTGCAATGAAAAAGTTCATTTTCGCGTCGTATTCCCGATTTGGGGTTGCAGCCTTTCCTAAACCCCTGTACCTTACGCCGTTTTTCAGAGACAAATTACTTTGATTCAGAATCAACGGGAGAAGAAGGATGAAAACCTGGGCCCCCAGAAAAAATAAGAATATCAGGCGTCCGAAGAAGACGTCTGCTGAGCGCCATCGCCGGGAAACGACTCACCGTAAGCGTCTGGTCGCTCTCGGAATGTCGGAAGAGGTCGTTTCCAAGCTTAACGGCAAGGAAATGCGCACACTGATCCGCCGCCCGAAGAAGACCGCGTCTGCCGCCGCGAAGTAAGATTCCGGTTGAGCAAGATTCAAGCCCCGGTCCGAAAGGATCGGGGTTTTTGCTTTGTGGGAAGGGACCAAAAGGACCTAAGTGACCTAAGGACGAGGGGGAGGGTCTGTTACTGAATATTCACTCATGCGCAGCATGATGAATATTCACGTGACTGACCCTGTGTAGGGAGGCCGGGCGGCATCGGGAACCCGGCATCCGGCATCTGGCCTCCGCTCTTACTCTATCCGCATAATCCGGTAATACGCGGCATCCGCGGTCATGTTGGTGTGTTCGAAGCCGATGATGGCTTCGTCTGCCGTGATGATGCCGCTGACGTTCGTCCAGATTCCGGAGAGAAGATTCGTGGAGTAGTCCACTCGGTACGCCTCACCGATTCCGGCAATCCATGCATTGCTCACCGCGACTGCTCCCGCATCTCCATCTGAATCAGGAACAACCGCAGTATCCTGTATGTGGCGGGTTGACGTGAGAGGAACGGACAGGGACACATACTGGTCGGATCCTGTCACGAACTTGAAATCCCATGTGCGCGGTTCGCCGAGATTGCCATAGCTCCCCGAGGGCTGTCCCAACGGGCCCAGTGTCTGGTTCGAGATGTATCCGTGAACCGAGTCGTTGATGAACAGCGTAATCTTCATCACGCTGTTGAGCACGCCGTTCGTGGCGTCGAGGAGGGCGAGGGGGAGTCCCAGCTCGAGGCCCGTAGTGACATTCGTCGAGTCGCTCGCGCTGGGCGAACCAACGAATGCGCTGGTCACACCGGCCTTATTGCTGTTCCTGAAGCCGAGTTTCACTCCGTGCGAAAGAGTGAACTCGTTGGGATACGAATTAGGAAATGTGTCCGATGCTATTCCTACAACCATGCCCGTTCCGCTGCCGCCGGTCGGGAGCGAGCCGTAGTGCAGGGCGCCGCGCCAGATTTCGCGCAGACCCCAGCCCGGCCCGAAATCCAGAACCTGAGTGTAGTTGTGAAAGGTCAGGAAGAAGTCCGGCTCTACACCGGTGTCGAACTTCAGACCATCGTTGGTCGGGTCCAGGTGTCCCATCCTGTTAAGTCCGCCGCTGTCGACATTTGCATTGTCGCCCCGGAGGCTGTTCTGCCCTCCGGGAATGCTGTCGATGAAAATATCCAGCCTGTTGCGGTTTCCGCCGGGAAACTGCACGCCCTGACCGCCGGTCTCGACATTGCCGGCAGCAAAGAGCCAGAGCATGCCGTCGGACACGCGTGCAAAGACCTGGTCGAGTTCCGATCCTCCGATAGCAACGCGCGTGTGTCCGTTTGTCGCGTCGCCGAAGGTTGTCGGCGTATCCTGAGATGCGAGAGCAGCGCCGTAAAAAGCAGCATCGACAACACCGTCAATCACGGGGCTCTGCGCGAATGCCGCGACTGATATCAACGCGGTGGCCATAGTCATTGTCAGTTGTTTTGTATTCATAGGGAGCAGACTGTACGGCAAGCCGGGTTGAAAACCAAGAGAAAGGACGAAAGGGACCCAAAGGACCTAAGGCACGCATCCGGTGTATCCGCGTTCTCTCTTAGATCCTTCAGGTCACTTCGGTCCTTTCCTGAAACTTAAACACTTCTCCCGCTTCCCCGGTCTCGTCGCCGAGAACTGGGCCTGAAGGCAGGTTATTGTTTGCCCAC
>JAHIZV010000088.1 GCA_018814445.1 Verrucomicrobiota bacterium
CCGGAAGACGCCGTCGCCATCGTGTCGCGACAGGTAACCGTCACAGCCGTGGACGGTAAGCGTGTGGCAGTGCGGGGAGCGACGGGCGATCTGGGTGTCATTGTACCGCCGGGACCCCACGTGCTGACCGCCGAATACACCGACGGTTACCGCAGATCAGAACCGATGCAGCTCAAGCTGCAGGCACGACCGGGAGGGCGATATCTCATATCTGCCTGGGAAGCGAGAACGAACCTCTTCCAGATGTCCTCATCGGACCGGATTCATATGCTCTTGACCGATGTGACGGGAAAGCGCCTCCATGACTGGAGTGGACTGACGGGAAAGAGTTGGGAGATCGGGCGCGTGGAAATCACCCGCGACATCAGCCCGACAGGCAAGACCGAGTCTCTCAATATCCAGGAGTTCTACTGGAGCCCTACGCGGGATATCAGCATTTTGGTGTACCCGCGGTCGACCCCCCGGGCGACTGTGGGAGTGATCATGTATGGCTTGCTGAATATGGGGGTTGGAACGTCGATCGGAATGCGCATAAACGACAAGTTCGGCGAACCCAAGACCATTAGCTATCCGCCAGGCTACGCGGATGTGGCAAGGTGGTTGAGGCAGGGATTCCTGAAGGACATGCAATTAAAGGAAGTCCCGGGCATCGACACCATCCACATTGATCTCTTTGACGCCCAGTGAATGAATAATGTGAAAGGAGCCTATCATGGCCGATATCTCGTGGCGTTTCTGGCGGTATCTTAGTGTGTTCTTCTGCCTCCTTATAACAGTCGTCACGCTAGCTTCCGGAGTGTACGAAGTGTTGTCTGATAACGTTGATGGAGCCACAGACCTGTTCGGCATTTCAGCAGCAATGCTTATCGCGGCTCTTCTGATCATTGGGAAGATTAGGCTGCCCTGGTCATTGTTGGCAGAACATGGCAAGGCACTGGCGCAACGAGCGGGCGCAGGAACGGAAGACCATGCGACACAAGACAGTGGCCAGCGTATTCGCCAGGATTACCCCGGTGCATTGCCCGATCCACCCCCGGACAAAGTCAGCTCCCTAGACTCCAGCCAAGAACCGCACGTTCAGAGCGATAAGGCTTCTGAAGACGGACTGCAATATGAGCTGCCGGACTTGGGGGTCAAGGTCTTCATGCCCTACGGAGCAGTTCTTCTCGATGGAGCAGTGATCACCGCGGAGGGAGAATTAGATTCAGCCCTTCAGCAGGACATCAACGTTTTTAGTGCGATGGCGATGGGTCCCCTTCTCCGGGGCCAGCTTGAGAAGGTCATCAAGAGAAAGGACTATCAGACTGTGCAACGCGCCTTCGACGAATACCTGCGAATAAAGAAATCCGGACTACCCCAAGCTGGCGGTGCTGGCGCTGCCGTCTTGAAAATCAAGAGCATCCTGGAAGGTTAGATACGCACAAAGGAGGAGTGCCATGGGAGGACCGGGAAACTGGAGTACGGGAGACGAGGTGCCAGAGACTGGGACATACACATGCACATACTGCGGCCCGAAAGGAACGGGAGCAATGGCACTGAAACTCGCAATGGAGAAGATAGGAATGCCCTACCAGCACACCGGTGTTGCAACCAAAACGCCACCTCGGCAAACCTTTGAAAAGGGAGCCACCTTCCCAAGTTGTCCAAACTGCACAAACCATGAGAGCGGCTCTGATCCAACCGGTTGGGCCTTGTGCACCAGGAGATGGTGGGAGTTCTGGAAGGGGGACATGGGGACAGGGGACATGGGGAGAGGTGCGTAGTTCGCACGGGTGAGTAGTTTGCACGGCGGAGAAGAAACGTGCGTGATTCGGTCTTGCGCCGTGTGGAGTGATGCCGTAGGTTTTCCGTACAACTGAATAGCTGGTGATACGAGGTCTTCGGGACGGGGTGAAATTCCCTACCGGCGGTGAAAGCCCGCGACTCCTGCTGAAAAGCGGGACTGATGCAGTCAGACCGGCAGCAATGCCGGTTCATATGCAGCCGACAGTAAAGTCTGGATGGGAGGAGATCAGGGTATGGTTATGTACTATCCTGGAGACGCGTGTCTGCAGGATTTTTTATTGGTACAGCCATGACAGATACACAGAAGACAGAGTCGTGCTTCGATCCGCTTGATGATGTCATCGCCGCGTTCAGCCGGGGCGAAATCGTTGTCATTACGGACGATGAGAAGAGAGAGAACGAGGGCGACCTCGTCTGTGCCGCGGAGTGTGTCACTCCGGAGACGATCAACTTCATGGCGACGCACGGCAAAGGCCTGATATGCATAGCTCTCGAAGAATCGCGACTTAAGAAGCTGGGTCTGTCCCGTATGGGGCCGCACAGCGACAGGGACCAGTACCGCACGGCGTGGATGGAATCAGTTGACGCGGCGGAAGGGATCACGACCGGTATCAGCGCGCAGGATCGCGCGCGGACGATCGCGGTGCTGCTGGATGAGGCGAGTACACCGAGCGACCTCATGCGTCCCGGCCATCTCTTCCCCCTGCAGGCCGTCGAAGAAGGCGTCCTTCGAAGAGCGGGACACACGGAAGCGGCTGTCGACCTGGCGGGTCTGGCGGGACTCAAACGTGCAGGCGTTATCTGCGAGATTCTTCGTGAAGACGGAACGATGGCCCGTATGCCTGATCTTGTGGTATTCGCAAAGAAGCACGGACTGAAGGTGACGTCGGTTGCCGATATCGCAGCACACCGTTTCCGCACGGAGCAGATCGTTAAGAGGGAGAGTACGGCTCAACTGCCGACGAAACACGGGATCTTCAACGTGATCATCTATTACTCATTTCTGGAGGATAAAGAGCACCTCGCCCTTGTTCTCGGCAATCCCGAAAAGCAGAATAATCCACTGGTCCGCGTTCACAGCGAGTGTTTGACCGGGGACGTCTTCGGATCGATGCGATGCGACTGCGGAACGCAGTTGGCAGGTGCGATGGAGATGATCGGAAAAGAAGGACATGGCGTTCTGGTTTATATGCGGCAGGAGGGCCGAGGTATCGGATTGCGGCACAAGATTCATGCTTACGCACTGCAGGACTCAGGGCTGGATACGGTCGAGGCCAATGAGAAGCTCGGTTTCGACGCGGATCTAAGAGATTATGGCGTCACGGCACAGATTCTCACGGATCTCAAACTCGACCGCATCAGGCTGATAACGAATAATCCCAAGAAGATATCCGGACTCGAAAGATACGGTATCTCCGTAACAAAGAGGGTTCCACTCGTTCTGCCGACCACTGAGCATAACGAGCGGTATCTGGAAACCAAGAAGACGAAACTGGGTCACTGGCTCTAGGGTCGACAGCATGGCAAAAAAAGGAATAGAGCCCGGGAGGGAGCTTGATCTATCGGCGTATCCGGGGATCACACAGGTGGCAGGCGGTGTGAATGCCGCCGGGCTTCAGTTCGTTCTAGTCGTTAGCCGCTTTAACACTGAATTGACAGGATCGCTGGTGAAAGAGGTGCTGGACACGCTCGTTTCTGCGGGCGCCGCGGCATCTGATATCACGCTGATACGAGTGCCCGGAGCTTACGAGATTCCGGCCGCGGTCGAGGAACTCCTCTCCGTAACTCGGCCCGATGCCGTGATCTGCCTCGGTTGCATTATTCGCGGTGAGACACCTCATGCCGACATGATTAACAGCTACGTCACGGGGGCTATTGGTGACTTGTCTCGCGCTCACGGCGTGCCCGTCATTGACGGCATTGTGGCCACTCACAATATTGAGCAGGCTGTCGAGCGATGCATGCCGGGCGAAGGATGTCGCGGACCGTATCTTGCTCGAGCCGCAGTCGAAATGGTTGATGTGTTCAGACAGATCAACGAAATGCACAACACTGAGGACTGAGACGATCTTATGGGCAAGGCAAGTGGAGC
>JAHIZV010000089.1 GCA_018814445.1 Verrucomicrobiota bacterium
AGCCCATTCCTCCCTGCGTTTAACGGTGCGCAGCATCATCAGAATAAAGAGGACGGTCAGCAGGTCAGCCGCGACAGTTGCGGCTTTGAATACGTACGGGTTGTCGGTGAAGCGCGCAAGACCACGAAAGAGAAGCGATGCTCCCGGCGGATATATCGCGGTCTTGTCTTTATGGTTGATGCGGGTCCAGTTGTCGTCCCGCAGATGGACGAGTTGATCCGAGTCAGGAGAGAGTGCGTAGGGGCTGAAGCCCGCGTTCTGCACGCGTCCTTCCCATATGTACCGGTAGACATCGTCCGAGGGATCCATACCGAATATCAGGATCCGGCTGATGATTGAGATTCCGAAGATAAACAGACCCAGATTGCGGCGAAAGGGAACGAAGCGGATCAACAACAAAGCGCAGGCGAGAATGCATGCATTCAGAATCCCTGCATGAAAAGGGGAGTCCCCGATCGCGCGCAGTTGTCCCAGGAAGTAGACGAAGGTGAGAAGTGCGACGGTAGTGCATGAGAAGACCAACCACTTCGACTTGTCACCCAATGCGCTCACAAGTCGACTGTAGACTTCTTCGTGACGCCGCGCAACCATCGGGGGATACGGACGTTTCCGCATGCAGGTGGCAGCTACCTCCTGAAGAGTAGTGTTTCACTTAGCGTCACGATCGTGACGCTAAGTGAAACACTATTGACAGCGTCCCGGAGCCAGGATATACGCCGGAATCCGGCGAGGGCGGTGGCGTTGACCCTATGACCCTAGCGGGCGAAGATTCTGCGGGGCGTCCTGAAAGCGTGCGCGAGGGACGGCCAGGAGATTTGACGGCCCGAACGGAACTTCATATGGGCCAGGGAGAGAAGTCCGACCGTTGTGAACCCGCATGCGTAGAGCAGAAGGAACGGTCCGATCATGTACTTCTGAGCCTGCAGATAGTAGCTCAGGGAGATGAAGCTGTAGATCCCGAGTGCGATTTCAATGACCGGCACCAATGGCATGCGGATATGGTACTGAACCACGGGCTTGTCCCACTGTTTGGGGGTTCGGATGAAATCCGATTGCTTCCCGCGAATGGCCTGCCAGACGGCCCGGCTATTCGACACGGCAATGCCTGTGCCTATCGCGGTAAGGAAAGGAAGGTATTTTATCCTGCTCCATCCGCCGGGGTAGAGAAGAGATTGGGAGACAGCGTAGAGAATGGTCGGGGCGATCATACTCAACAGAACGAGAGCGAAGAACAAACGATAGAAAGGCGGGAAGTCGCCAAAGTCCGTGAGAATGAGCACCGGCAGAGTCATGATAGCCAGCCACATCATTAAAGGGTGAATGCAGTAGTGGACCATGTGGAATACAGCTTCGATCTTTGCTTTCACCGAGAAATCCGAGGCGAAGACGCGCGGAAGAAGTTTGATAGCCGTCTGCATCGAGCCCTTTGCCCAGCGGAACTGCTGGGACTTGAAGGCGTTGATGTCTTCGGGCAATTCAGCGGGTACTACCAGATCCCAGAGAAAGAACGGTTTCCATCCGGCGAGTTGCGAGCGGTACGAAAGGTCCATGTCTTCGGTCAGCGTATCATGCTCCCATCCGCCGGCGCCTTCGATGGCCTGCCTGCGCCAGAGCCCGGCGGTGCCGTTGAAGTTCATGAAGAGCGAGTTCCATGCACGGGCCGGCTGTTCTATCGCAAAATGCCCGTCGATTCCGACGGCCTGGGCGCGGGTGAGCATGGAAGAGTTGCGGTTCAGATGTCCCCAGCGGGCCTGCACAAGTCCGACATCCTCGCGGACCATCATTACAGGGATGGTGCGGAGCAGAAAATCTTTCGGGGGAACAAAGTCTGCGTCGAATATCGCGAAGAAGTCCGCTTCCGTCTGACTCATAGCGTGTTCAAGGGCACCGGCCTTGAAGCCTTCGCGGGAGTCGCGGCGGACGACCTGTATGTTGTGGCCGTTGCGGGTCAACTCTTCCGCAACGCGATCGATGACCCGGCGCGTTTCATCGGTCGAGTCGTCGAGGACCTGGACCATGTGGCGTCCTTTCGGATAGTCCATCTCCACGGCGGCCCGTATTGCGCGTTCCGCAACATTGTATTCGTTGTAGATGGGAATCTGAGTCACCACAGGAGGCAGATCGGCTTCGGAGAAACGCTCGGAGTAGGCCGACATAATGGCATTCTTCTCCGTGCAGGCCTGATTACGGCGGCGAAGGAAGAAGATGATCATGACATACAGATTTGCTCCGAAGAGCATCAGCATGGCCGCCGGGAATACGTAAGCCGGTATAAGCACTATGTTCAGAAAATCCTGCATGACTCCTTCCCGCGATGAAAAGAGGGCATTCTTGTCGCCCGCGCCTTCATGGCAAGCCTTATTACTGAAAAGGGCACCTCAAGAACAATACGACGGGGCTGTAGGACCATAGGACTTTGGACGTTGGACATGGGCGTGCAAGACTGTAATGTGTAGTGGATTTAGAGACATCGCGGCAGAGAAAGAACAGAAAGGCAAAGCCATGGCACAAAGAGACGGACTTCAGGTGACCGCGAAAGAGCTTCCCGAGATTCCTCTGCCATCGATCAAGGTGCGGGATCCTCTCACACTCGTGATTTTCGGGGCTACCGGTGACCTGAGCCTGCGCAAGCTGATACCGGCTTTGTTTGTAATGTTCAGGCAGGGATTGATGCCCGACAAGTTTGCCGTGATCGGCATGGGACGCAGGGGCTATGACGACGAGAGCTACCGGGCATGGATGGCCGATACGATACGAGAGTTCAGTCGTGTGGAGGCCGATTCGAACACGGTTACGGACTTCTGCTCTCACCTCCACTATCACGATGGTGATATTACGACGGAGCAGACATCCATAGCTTTGCGGGACAGATTGAGAGACATGACGCTGTTTCCCTCGAACCATCTCTTCTACCTCTCGATCAAGCCTGAGTACTTTGAATGTGTTACGGAACATCTGAGCAACGCAGGTCTCATCAAGGGGCCTTACGGCGATGAATGGTCAAGGGTTGTTATCGAGAAACCTTTCGGTCGTGACCTGAAGAGCGGAACAGAGCTGAACCGTCATGTGCTCGCGCACATGCATGAGTCACAGGTGTATCGCATAGACCATTACCTTGGAAAAGAGACCGTGCAGAACATTCTCTCGTTCCGGTTGGCCAACGCGATCTTCGAGCCGGTCTTCAACAATAAGTTTGTGGATCACGTCCAGATCACCGCCGCGGAAACTGTTGGCATGGAGAGTGGGCGGGGGGCCTACTATGATGCCACCGGCGCCTTGCGCGACATGGTGCAGAATCACCTGCTGCAGCTTCTCTGTCTTGTTGCAATGGAACCGCCCGCGGATCTCACGGCGGAAGCGATTCACAACGAGAAGGTCAAGGTTCTGCATTCCGTGACCCCGTTCACCCCTGAGTCCGCCGGCAACGCGACGGTGCGGGCCCAGTATGTGGAGGGGAATGTGAACGGAGAGACGGTTCCCGGTTACCGCTCCGAGGACCGCGTGAATCCGGATTCACAAACGGAGAGCTTCGTCGCGGCGCGCTTGTCTGTCGAGAACTGGCGATGGGCGGGCGTGCCTTTCTACCTCAGAACCGGGAAGCGAATGGCAAAGCGGGTCACGGAGATTGCCGTTCAGTTCAAGGTTCCGCCGCTTCAGCTTTTCAATACCGTTGAGTGCGTGGGGGATGTTTGCGATCTGACTCGATCAAAACCGAATATCCTCGCGTTCAGAATCCAGCCCGAAGAAGCAATCTCGCTCAGCTTCTCCGCCAAACGACCCGGATTGCAGGTGCAGGTCGAGAATGTAGACATGGACTTCTCCTACGCGGAGACGTGGCACAAGGATCTTCCGGAGGCCTACGAGCGTCTCCTGCTCGACGTAATGCGCGGAGACTCAACGCTGTTCACCAGATCTGATGAAGTGGAATCGGCCTGGCGGATCGTTGATTCAATCCTGAATGGCTGGGTGGAATCGAGCCCGCCGGTATGCGAGTACTCCGCCGGTTCATGGGGGCCGAAAGAAGCCGACAGCCTGTTCAAAGACTGCGATGCCTCCGCGTGGCGAAGGCCGGCATAGCCGGCCTCTGGAGTTTGGCCTTTGACTAGATACGTGTACTAGATTTTCTGAGCCGATGCACTTTTCCTCTTGCGCGTCGGCGTTTTTTTGCGTCTAATAAGCTCTAGTATATATGCTAGACGCTAAACACAGGAGGTGCCG
>JAHIZV010000090.1 GCA_018814445.1 Verrucomicrobiota bacterium
CTTTCCCATACGGGGTTCCATGACGAATCGTCATAACAGACTTCGTGAAAGCCGGGCGCAGGCTGCTTGGTCCACCGCCAGTCCGGACCCGATGCCACCAGCGACGAGGAGGTGCGCAGCAGAATCTGAGCCCAGGGACGGTCACGCATTCGCGTCGCCTCAAGAACGATCACATGTTTGCCGGGCGCCAGCTTCACGGGCAGTACGCCAAGTTGTTCGGGATGATCGACCTCGCCGACCTTTTCGCCGTCTATGAAGATACTGGTGCGGGCATTGCAGTACGCGCCGAGAAGTCCGTTTTCCGGATTCTCATGCAGCCACAGCAGCATCTGGGCCTGCCGGGCAACACGCTGATCCTTCGCGGAGGCAATAAACGCCTCGTAGTCTCCCCGTACCGCATCGATCCCGTCCATCAGTTCGCGGCAAGCGATCTGTCGTAGCCTCAAAACCTCCGAGGCCGGGTCATCGGGATGCTTTTCCAGGTACTCGGAAATGCGGTCAGACGCGCCCTGAAAATCACCCAGGCGCTCAAAATCGAGAACCTGGGGCATGAAGGTCACTTCCTCCAGATCGTCAGGAGGAGGTTGGCGCTTCTCGCGGGGAAGACGCGCGGAAATGGCCTGCGCCGGTTCGTCGAGATAGTAGTATCCGACACTCTCCATCCAGCCCCGGCTGGCATGATCCGGACCCCGCTCGAACTGCATCGAGACCCCCGCATCAAAGAACACGGGATCAACCAGGTGGAAACGGTACTGAATCGTTGCGAAAGGCTGAAGATAGAGCAGGCCGTTCAAAGGACGCGCCATGACATTTCGGTAGTACCATCCGCCGTTGAAATAGTCCTCAAGACCCGTCCCGTGCCAGACCGGGTTCGCGTCGCCGTTGATGCGAATGCTCTCGTCGCCCTCAAGCATCCACCAACTGCGATCGGCACTTCGCACACTGAGCATACAGCCGACGAATTTGCCCTTGCCCTGGGACCTGACTACGGTGTGGGGATGCCCGACATCTTCCGGTCCCGACCTTTGCCAGCTTGCGTGGAAGTAGCCTAATGCTCCGAGATCCTGCCTGCCCTTATCCAGTCCTATCTCCAGATCGATCAGAACCGGATGGCCGCCGGTATTTTCAAAGGATATGTCCGCGCCGGACTTGAACGGCATCGGGAAGCGCGTATGAAAGGCCTCTCCCTTCATCCCGAGAAACATGGAGTCAAAACGAGTGCGCCTGTAGAAACTGCCGAAGAAAGGCGCCAGAGGAACGTCCACACTCGCGGACTCCGATCCATCCCACCGGATCCTGAGCATGACATCCCGCAGTGCTGCGTCGGTCGCCGACACCGTACCCGCTCCTTCGGCCCGCGGCGAAATACTCAGTCGGCGGATAATCGCCGGACCCGCCAAGCTCGGAATGTCCGCCGTTTGACCTGGCTCAACCCGCACTGATGCAGTGACAGTCTCCAACTCCGGCAGCAGCGCGTCATAATCACCGGACCACGCGCGTCTCACTTCAGCAACCTTGGCAAGATCGCTTGCCGTCGGCTCGGAGGGCAAAGGAGAACTGACCTCGCCGGGCGCGAAGTCGGAAACGTTCAGTTGATAGAACAATCTAGGCCAGCCGTCCGGCTTATAGCCCGCGGGTTCAGCGGTAATGAGTAATCTCTTCGTGTACGGAACAGGCACGTAGGAGTAGCGGCATCCCTGCTCATAGTCCGATAGAAAAGGGACAAACAGGGGCGGATTCTCAAAGAAGTCGCGGACGGTCGTTTCGATCCGCGGTTTCTTTTCGTTGTCGAAATAGAAACGGATCTTGTGGTCATGGTCCAGCCCCGTGGTCCAGTAGCGGGTGATAGAGCCGGGCCCTTTCAGATCCGCCAACACCCACCATCCGTCAGGCCCCTTCCCGAGATAGTTGTTGTAGTCGTTGTTCCCTCCGGACGGATCAACCGAAGAGATCAGCCTCGTGCCGGGAATATCCAGGTGGGCCATGCGCTCTATGTCGATCAACTCGCCGAGAACGTCCGACCACGACCGGTCATAATGGACGGGCTCAGGTTTTGAGCAGCCCGCGCCGGACAGGATGGAGGAAACAAGGAAAAGCGAGAGCAGTACAGTCGTGGTATGCCTGGCGTTCATATTCCGCGGACTTTACCAGTAATGGACCTGACCTCAATAGTTTTGTGCTTCTGTTCCTGATCGGGTCGATCAGGATTAAAAAACTCTCCGACTCCCACACCCCC
>JAHIZV010000091.1 GCA_018814445.1 Verrucomicrobiota bacterium
CCATTTCCTCCAAATTGAATCTGGAGACGTGACCCCATTTCCTCCAAAAACGGTTTTTGGACAGGTGTGCTTTTATCAGTCGTCTCGGAAGCTGCGCATATCTCATGATCGAGGAAATAGTCCTGACCGTTAATGATCTCCACTACGCTGATCTGGCCGCAGTCCTTACCCAGCTTGAATCCCAGGCGCAGACCTACATCCGCGACAACTGGTGAGTCGGAATCCAAGCCTCCACAGGGCCTCTCTCCATGCTACCCCATCCCAGAACGCCGTCAACAAGGTGCTCGACCGGACGCTTACAAAGAAGATGAAGCGATGATCGAAGGGGAGTTGGTGGGGATCCCCTCTCTCCCCTCGATCTCGATTCGATTTCTGAGACGTCGTAGAGTCTCAAAAAGTAGCAGTGCTATGGGAAGTGAAGGGTCACCGTACACTGCGCGAGTCTACTGTTAAAAAGGATACAGGACGGCTAAGGCCCCGATGCTGAAAAGGCATGGATACCAAGGGACGCGAGTTCTAGCACTATAAGGATGACAAGAAGTACCCCTATGAAGCGGGCGTTCCTCGATGCTACTCTGCCCGCATAGAGTTTCTTATTCAGGAACCACAGCGCAGCAACGATGAGGAAAGGAACGATATAGCCAGCCAGTGATTTGACATACGTATCGTTGCGCATCAGCCCCACGACCAACAACCCAATCAGCAAGTAGATCAACACGCCGACTGCAACATTCAACACCTGTCGCTTCGATACTGGTGACACTTCTTCACTCCTCTTACGGGCTTGTATCAATCGAGCCATCCTGCCCGTTTAACCCACCGAGACCTTCATTCACGGCACCGGAAATAAGATCTTGGCCCAGCTCGGTTCCAGATGTAGGGGCTGTCGGCGGGGGCCCTCCCATCCCCGTGCCCGGCATCGAGCCCAGATCTCTGGTAACGTCCTGCAAATCGTTCATCACATCACTCAGGCCCTGATCATTCACAGGACCGCTCTTGCCAGGATCCATGATTCTGTCGAATGTATCTTGGCGTGCTTTCTGTCCCTGATCGATTAAGTCCGGAATCTCGTCGATTGCTCTGGCTAACGGGCCTCCGACCGCATAGCCGCGGTCGTACCAGAAGTGCGGATACCATGTGAGTAGATCCCACCATGTCCACGGCCAGTAACCTGGTCCATCTTCGGTTAACCCCGATGGGTCATACCAGTTGACCGGATCACCGTGGCAGTAGGTGTAGAGATTCGGATGCCCACCACTAAAAAGGATCGGGTCTTTTGCTGTCCAGCGACCCGTCGCGGGGTCATAGTCCCGCCTTCCGAACCGGGTCAGACCGGTATCGGCGTCATAGATCCCCCCCGCGAACCCGAAGGGCTGGAACCCGGGGTTGGTGTCGGAGGTGACGTTGCCGAACTCATCGTAGTCTATGCGCTGGGCGATATCGCCAGTTTCGGCATTCACGACCAACCTTATACTGCCGACGTGATCGGAGATGATGCGGTATTCTGTGCCATTCTTGACCATGTAGTCGGGCACGTACGCTCTGGTACCATAGACGAAGTAGGAAACGACGTTGGTATCACCATCCAGTTCAGCTACGGGATTGAGCCCGTCCTTGTAGATGAAGCCTTGCACCATGGTGCCGTCTACCTTCTTCGCTATCCGCCGATTGAGTCCATCTACAGTGTATTCGATTACGGTACTGTCCGGCAAGGTTGCTTCGAGCAGGTTACCCATGGCGTCGTACCGATAGCTGGTTTCATTGGCGCCCTCCGTCTTGTTCGTCAGGCTGCCGGAGGGACTGTATTGGTATGTGGCGCTTCCATACGATGTCATCTGATCCTGAGCGTTATACGTGCCCGATGACGTCGTGCCGCTTAGGTTCGCATTGGTGCGGTTGCCATTGGCGTCGTACTGATAGCTGTTTGTGTAGCCGGCGCTGTCACCTGATGCGATGACATTGGTCAGCCTGCCGGCCAGATCGTACGAGTAGTTGTAGGTGTTGGTCTCGTCTTCTACGACCTCCACTCTGCCCGTGATCCTTTCCAGATCGTCATAGCCGTAATCGAAGCTCAGAAGATTCACGCCCTGGCAGGATGAGTCGTACGACGTGACTTCCGCGAAGTCACTGAACTCACGAAAATCAGCCACGTTGCCCAGCATGGTGTTGGTCAGAAGCCCGTTTGAGTCCCAGTGGGTAGCGGAGAGATCTCCGGCATCGGTCAGGAGCCCGTCCAGATCGTAGCTGTAGCTGAACGAGGTCGCACCGTTGACACTCAGGGCCGTCAACCAGAAGTTGTTGTCGTAGGTGTAGCCGACTTCACCCGTCACTCCTCCGCTCATGATCACGTTCGTCAACAGGAAGCTGTCGTACGCGAACGCGAGCACGTTGTCGTTGGTGGCAGTGATCGTGCTGATCTGTCCTCCTGTCGCGTAATCGATTTCCACACGGTTATCCGGCCACTGTACGATATCCAGACGTCCACCGCTGTCGTACTCGTTGGTGATCGTTCCGCCTCCAGGCAAGGTGATCGAAGCCAGCTTCCGGGCAATGTCCCAGGTAAAGACCATGTTCGTGTCCGCACCTACATCAGGTGATCCGTAGTTGGACATATATCCAACGGGAGAGTAGTCAAAGGAATGCTCGGTCCTGCCCGGAGGGGTTACACCCGAGAGCTGTGAAGAGGCCGTGTACTTCAGCCCGATGGTCTTGTTGTCGGGCCGGACGATATTGGTAGTGCGGCCGATATGGTCCGTATCGAGTCCTATGGCCTGTGAGAGCGGGTTGGTGATCGCCCCCAGGTATCCGTTCGTTCCATAGCCCAGATACGTGCTTCGGCCCGTGCCTGTGTCCTGTGTAATGCCAGTGACTCTGCCGTCACTGTCGTAGGTGTAGTCGATCGTGTAGAGCGAAGGAAGCGACACGGAGACAGGGCGACCAAGACTATTGTACTCTACTTCGTATTGCCGGCCTTCCGGCGTGGTCATGGTCAGCGTCTTGGTCGAGGCGACATACTCTGAGTGATAGGTCCTGCCGTTGATGATCGTGTCGTTCGTCCATGCCTGAAGACTCAACAGATCTTCGGCATCCGACAGGGATACCGCCCGGCTTACCTCTGAGCTCCATATCAGGCCACCCGGTGTCGATATGGTCATCATTTCTATGGAAGGAACCTGCATATCGAAGCGAGGGTCTTCTCCCCGCTCGATGTAGATCACGCTGCCGTTGGCATTCGTCCGAATCTCTACGGAATCATCTGAGGTTCTGAGGATGTAGTTGGTCAGTCCCGCCTCGCCGACATTCACCCGGCGTGTGAACCCGCCGTCAATCTGTTCAACCTTGTAACGCTTCTCTCTCCCGAAAGGACGGCCCAGTACGACCTCATACACATTGAATCCCTCTGTACGCGTGTAAGTGTTCGTTTGGCCGTCCGGACCGGACACCTCTGTAACCCGCCCCTCATCGTCATAGGTGATGTGGAACTCGTTCCCTCTGCGACTGATTACGTTCGTCAGCAGACCGCCTTCATCGTGATAAAGGCGGTTGGTGGACTTCATCGGGTCGACCAGCTCGTAGAGGTAGCCGTTGTCATCCAGGGTGATCCCTGTCTGTTGTCCGTAGGGACCAATGATCTTCGTCGGCTCTCCATCCGTCTCTCTCTGAACGGTCGTTTCCAGTCCATCGCGATCGGTGATCACCGTCACCAGGCCATTCGTATCGTAGGTGAAGCTGAAGTTCGTAGAACCTGAGATCGTATCGCGTGTATAGAGGTGTTTTCCCTCCTCATCGAAGATGTAGAGCTCGGAGCCGTCCCGGGAGACTACGGCCACGTCCGATGTCGCGGAGCCCGTCGTGTTGCTGAAGCTGCAGGAGGGCGCCCCCATGGTCTTGGTCTCTCTGACCTCCCCATCACCCCGATAGAGCATTCCGGCTTCGAAGTCGTAGGCGTGGTGTTCGGATATCGTCCAGCCTCCTAAGCCTTGTTCGATCGCCTGCAGGACACCCAGCATCCGTGTCCCCTCCGTCATCGACGTCGTATTCTGCTGGAGCGATCTTACCAGGTTGCCTGCCGTTCCGCCTCCACCGCCTCCACCATCTCGCGGCGATCTTTTCGGCGACGGCCCGATGTCCCCCCAGTCTCCGGGATCTCCTAAGGGCTGATAGGGAATGTCCCCGTCGTCATCCATCGCCTCTCCATCCCCTTCGCCCCAGGCGTCTACATCGGGGAAGAGGATCTGGTCGAACTCTACTGTGTACTCCGCCGTGCGCGCACCCGTTACCGCCTCTCCCTCGCCATCCTTTCCGTCCCACTCGTATTCGTAACGGCTTGATGAGAAGGGCTTTTCGTCGCGCTGGAAGGTCTCCTGCCCGGCTATGTGCACCGTCACACGAATCTCTCCCAAGTCTTCGCCGACATCGTACAGCGGGATCTCCAACCGGTACGCCTGACGGTTGCCCACGACACGCCAACTCGTGTAGTTCAGCGTGAACTCCGTTCCCTCAAGCGGCAGCACCTCCCGAAACACCTGGTTTTGAATCTCCACAAAGCCGCCTTCGGGGTTCGTGTTGGAGTCTCCTTCGCGCTCTTCCGCGGTAGTACCATCGGTCTTCCCATTCTGTCCTTTGCCGACACCTTCGCCTCTTGTGACAAGGGACACCCCGAGAACCAACGACAACATCAGGCACAGCACAGGACAGATATGTTTAATGGGCAACCTTCACAGGGTTCGGAGCTGCCATCGATTCTCTCGGGATCGATAACTGATTCCTCACTGTCTTCGCGGATCACTGCAGCGGCACTTCTGCGCAGAACTGTTTCATCTGACTCCCGAATGTCGGCGGCTA
Source organism: Verrucomicrobiota bacterium (assembly GCA_018814445.1). Taxonomy (GTDB): domain Bacteria; phylum Verrucomicrobiota; class Kiritimatiellia; order JAHIZV01; family JAHIZV01; genus JAHIZV01. Next base: position 4,846 of record JAHIZV010000091.1, read on the forward strand.
CCGCCTTAGCCGCTTGACGGTCGACCTCCGCCAGAACCTGTAGCGCCGTCGCGCGAGCCAAATCGCTCTTGGCGTTGCTGTTTCCCGCGATGCTGGCAGAGAGCGTTGTCAACTCCGCCTCACTGACTCCACCATCTACACCACGTCCTCGTTTCAAGCCCAATAGAGCGGTTCCTGCCATCGTTCCGGAATCAGCTGTCGCTGCGTCGCTCAAACTGCGTGTGATAGTGGCACGCTGCTCCTCGGAAGAGAGGATGAACAGCCTGCCGCCAAGATGTTGGAGTGCGTAGTCGCGCACAACAGGATCCTGACCAGCATCCTCGTATAGCCCGATAAGGAACGCAGCTAGGTCGGGCGGGAGAGGATTCCGCCGACAGAGGTCGTCCATGAGCCGGTTGACAGTCGATCGCATACGAGTCCGGGATCTTCCCCAGTCATATTCATGAGCACGCTCGATGTAGTCGTAGACCACTTGATAGTGAGACCTGAAGACGCTGGGCGGACGAGGCGGAGTGGCGCCCTCGGCTGCAGGAACAGGGGTTTGGCACACAGCCGTCAGCAAGACTGCTGCCAACACCGCATAGCTTGGAACGCCGTATTGTTTGGGATGCATTCTCATCGTCCGTACCCACTTATCCAGTTTGTCGTTGATCCGTATATTTCATAAACATCGAGTATGTGACAGGTTGCCGTAAGCGTCTCGCGCGGCTTGACCATCCGCAGCGGATACTCTCCCAACGCGCTGAAATCGGCCCCATCCCATTCGTGCACCACAGTGCCATCCTCGAATGTGATGCCGCCCACGATGATCTCGGCCTTCATGAAGATGTTTGTTCTGATAGGACTGAGTACGACCATTGCTTCGTACAACTCATCTCCAGACGCACAACGGGCCACTCGGCGCACATGGGTTTCTGTGGCATGACCGACGCGGAATCCGTGAAGCACTGCATTCGTGAGGATGGGGCCACCCTCTGCAACCCGGGCCACGCAGTAGAGGTCTTCCGGATCCTCTATGACGACACGGAAAGCCCGGCCAGTACTTATGCTGATCTCCTCCGCCCCTGCGGCATCGGGGAATTCCATCACCACATTCGTATTCAGAGATGGGCAGTCCCACTGACGCGACACCTGCAGCCAGCAGAGAGGATTCTCAGGAAGTATCGCCTCGAGAACAGTCACATTCATGTCCATATTCGTGGAGGGCAGTGATCCATTGGTATAGGTTCCGGATACCGAGAACACGCCTGAGGACTCGAAGGTATGGTATACCGATTGAGGTGCGTTCGTTTCATACGTTGAACCGTCAACCTCAATCTTCACTGTCCCGTCGGTGGCTCCGGTCGGGTATGCTGTCAGCCTCATCGTATCGCCAACGCGAACCGTGAAATCACCGTTAGTCAGAACATTGTGTGCGATCCAGGTCAGCTGGTTTGTGATCACACGACCGCCGTCCTGAAACGATATGACCAGGTTAGTTGAGCCGGTCTGTGGAAGGGGAACGTCCGCGTACCATGTGTCTCCGGCTCCATGCTGCGCTTGCAGCCCACCGGAAAGTTCGACGAGCGAGACTAAGGGGTCATCTCCCTCCACGCATACAGGAGATACCACGCTGTTCACCTGATCCGTCTCTGAGTTGCTCAGGCGAGCCAGCCTGTTTTCCGTCCAGTCCTTGACCCCATCGCCGTCCGTGTCGTCGCCAGGCACCGATAACACTCTGACGGCATCAATGAGGAGTTTGTCACTGCTCGAGGGGTTGTCCCAATAGAACTGCATGGTATGCACACCCGAAGTCGCCCAGGGCGTCATAAAGCTGGCTGTGGCCGTCTCGTTGTCCTCACACACGAGGAAGATGCGCTCCAAGTAGTTGGAATCCCACAGTATCCGCAGTTCGTAGTATCTGGTGCCCGTGAAATTGCGTAGATCACGACCATCAATCTCAACCCGAAAGACGTCAGAAGTATAGAAATTCATGCTATATTCCGCATATCCTCTGCGACCAACAGCATAGAGATCATAGTTGGTGACAGCCCATTGGCCCTGGGTGCTCGAAACACTGGCGCCTGAAATATTGCCGACCAGAACGAAACCTGAGAAATCATTGCTCGTTGGGCTCGACTGATAGTCCAGCACTTCGAACCCATCGCTAAGCCCGTCGCCATCGGTATCGACGATCCAAGGGCTTGAGTTTGTCAGATACTCCTGAAGATTGGAGAGTCCATCTCCATCGTAATCTTCTTCCGCATCATCAGAGTCAGTAGCATCAAAACCCTGTGATATCTCCCAGGCATCCAGCAGTCCATCGCCGTCAGTGTCGTTCGTACTCGGCGAAGTCCCGTAGCGATACTCATCGACATTGACTATGCTATCGGAATCAGCATCTGAGATGGCGTCCCACGGCTGATTCGTATTGAGGCTATAAAGCGACTCCCAGCGGTCCGGCATGGCATCCTGATCACTGTCAGCACTTCGGCTCACAGTAATGTCATCGAAGTAGACATTTCCTTCGTCCAACTGCCATTGCGGAGAAACACTCCGCAGGACAAGCTGTGCAGAGACCGCGTACTTCGGGACGATGCTGGTGAATCCGATCTGATACCACGTGCCGGGAGTAGCCGTTACTGGCAGCGTTCCGAAACTCTTGCCCACAACTGGTCCCCCAGCTACAGCTCGGAACTCGAGCGCAATCTCGCCATACCTTGTGCCGGCCAACGGGTTAGGATCAGCGGAGTTCGTTGAAGGAGTGAGCATCCATCCGTTGACAACAATCTCCTCTCCGGGATTCACATAGATGTACTGCTCTGCATAGCCCGTCCCCTCCTCTGAACAAAGCGCATAAGAGCCATCTTTGACGTAGACGTTGGTCACGGCCACCGACGATCCGTTGTCGGCCCACCAGGGGGAGGTAGCGGCAGGCTCTTCGAAACTCCCGTTGTGAAGAAGAACCGGACTGTATCCGAATGCGTAGTCTCGAGCCCAGTAACTGCGCGAGAGTGCCTGCGGAGCAGTGAGCCAATTGTTTGAGACACTACTCCACTCACCGACATCGTTGGTAAGCAGCGTCCTTACAAGATATGTGTAGTCAGTTTGAGATCCGCCTACGACCGACCTCATGAACGGTGCGTAATAGCCTCCGACCCCGTTGGTTGGATAGTTGGGCTGCGGAAATTCCGCCCGATGCACATCGACTGTTACACCGCCATACGTCGGTGAATCATGAAACGCCGAATCCGCAGTCAGTACGACTGTCGTATGGTATTCCGAGCTTGTACTATACCATTTACTCGTCCAACTCGTGGAGGGAGATAGCTCTGGCCAAGAAGCGCGACACTCGACCTGAATCGTCGCCCCTGCATCCAGAGCCAGATTCGTCGGAGCAATGAAGTAGGCTATGTTCGTTCCAAGCTCGTAATCAGTCATAAAGAAGCGACGCCAACTCCCCGGTATCCGCTCCCATGCCGGCAGGGCATAGTCAGGGGCACTGTGGAAAAGCCAGTTTCGATTCAGGCCGCCTGCCGGCATGGCGTTTGTTGGATTGCGTCCGGCGGCCACTTCTGCTGCATCATCAATGCCATCGTCATCGGTATCAACATCATTGGGATCAGTGCCAGCGGCATACTCGCCTTCATGGTCGAGAGTTTCACCATCTGTATCGCCTGATCCATCTTCATCCAGATCACCAAAGTGATACTGCTCCCACCAGTTCGGCAGACCGTCTGAGTCCTTGTCTAAGTCGAAACTGAAGATGTGTTTGACCTGGCCTATGTTGGCGGCGGAGTAGTCGGCGTCGTCTGCGGTTGAGCCTGTCCACGGATAGGTGTTCGTTACTCCTATCGGCAGCTCATTGGTCAGGCCCTCTTCGTCAAGTGCATCATAGAACGGCTTGGCAACGTTTTTGATCTGGCCGGCGTTGACGGGGAGATAGTTGTTGGTTGCAGAGAAGCTTGTTACAAGAGCTTCAACATTGCTCCCTGCCCCATTCGGCATCATGTACTCAAACTCGTCGTACGCATTCGTGGCGACCCATTTCACATGTCCCTGCGTAGCCGGGGAGTAGTCTGCTGACGCGGTGTTGGTATCCACGACTCCTCGCTCAATCCACCAGTTGGGGCAGTTGGTCGCGGCGTGCGCCGCAGGAGCAATAAAGAGCGCAAGCAAAATCGC
>JAHIZV010000092.1 GCA_018814445.1 Verrucomicrobiota bacterium
TGACTGGAACGACTGGGAAATACGACATGAGCCTATCAATGTCCTCGAGTTCACGAGATCCCCTTACTCCCGCGTATAGCTCTGCCATCACTATGGAAGGAATTTGAATCGCCCTCGCATGAAGCTCAACGCAGGCGAGAGCGGCGCTTCGACCTCGCAGGTAGTCGACGAGAACGTCACTGTCAAACAGCACTGGTCTCTTCATTCTATCGCCTGTCCCACTCTTCTCTCAGCTTCCTCAGGTCGGGCAAATCCGTCCTGTCTTTCCAGATTCCCGCAGTTTCGCGGATCACCTGTAGCTTTCTACGATGAGATTTCTTCTCAATAAGCGTGTCTATTGCCTCACGGATCAGATCGCTCTTAGATCTTCCGCTTTTTGACGACAGATTCTTCAGTTCCACGTGCTCTTCCTCTGTTAGATATACCTGTGTTCTGATCATGGCTCACCTCAGTGTAGATGTATATACTATACATCGCTATTATACATCTGTCTACATAGACAAGGTACCCGTACGCGTCCCCATCCAAGAACCAGGAACAACAAACCAGGAAACCGAATAGCGAACGCTATTCGTATATCCACTTGAAGAAGCGGACGAACGTCGGATAGTAACCGTCGCCATCTTCATCAACCGGATCACGCCAGACTAGTGCCACTGCACGCTGGTCGGCGGTGACTTCGCTATCAGTGATGCGGTTGTTATCCCGGTCCTTCCCCGCCTGCGCTGCCATGACGACCAGGAATAGATTCTGACGATACCGGAACAGGCGGTGCGTATTGGCTATCACCGACTCAACCTGACTGTCTGTAAGACCGAGAGCTGTCTTCAGATTCGCCAATCCGGTTGTTTTTCCGATGACTGAGGATCCCGCCACGTTCTGCCCTGTCGGAAGTGTCGTCAAGCTCTTGATATTGGCAGCGATCTCGTCGGCCTGTTGCGCGACCGCAGCGCCCGCCTCCAGCGCCGCCAGTACAGGACCGCCAGGGTAGTCCTGGATCGGCGCATTGTTGAGCACTGCGGTCAGCACTTCAGGAAACGGAGTATTGATGTTGACGAGACCTCGCCTGATCTTTCGCTCATCGACGCCGCTGAAATAGTCGAGCACGGGATGCAGAGGATTTCCTCCGCCGGCAGCATTGTTGTACAGCGCGATTGTTCTCCACGGACTGCCGACGCTGAGGAAGCCCAGCTCTGCTACGTTTGAGACAGGACCATCACGAACAAACATCGTACTCGGTCCTTCGGCTCCAGTTGCGTTGAGGTTCACCTGTCCCAGTGTCAAACCCGCACCCGCCCAGTGCGTGCTATTGTAGTTCATCCTCGGATCGATTACAGAAATTCCCTCGGAGCTGCCCTTCTTGCTCCCGACCGGATCTGCGGGCGTGAAGGATACTACGTTTAGATTCGGAAAGGCGGGCCCATACGTAACCGAGTCAACCGTGGATCCCCCGGTGGTCACCGTAATCGCGCCGAGGGTCGAACCGGCGATTCCAACGATAACCGGAGCAGGATTGACTGGCGCAACCGTGCCGACGAGAAACGTGTTTGTATAGAAACTGAAGGCTTTCGGGGTGAATGCGGGAGATGGACCGGGCGCAATAGCAACAGGAGTAAGAGGCGAACCCGGAGGGATGACACCGATTGTGGGTTGAGCGACATTGATGGTGAATGGGACGGTGGAATCGGTCGGGAACGGATACCACGTTTCCACGGTCACATACAGATTGTGAGTATAGACGTTGTTCATCCCGCCGCTTCCGTCGGGGACCTGCGTATAGACCACCTGGTTGCTCATCACGATCTCGTTGATCATCGGCACACGTTCGGTGTTGAAACTGGCCAGGGCCGTCGCGTTGTCGGGCTGATTAGGAATGATATCGGCATCCACGTAGTCGAGAAGGTTCTCGAACACTTCGGAAGGATTCGGCACGCCGCACGCCGTGAGCTTGGCTTCAACGTTAGTTTCCAGTCCGTTCAAAACAGTGTCGGTAACATCCAGCGGAATTCTCCCTCCGCTATTAACCGGTGTCGGCGGCGTGTTGTGGACTCTATTGCTCGCAAATCGGGAATACACATAGAAGTATCGCGGATTCCCTCCGCTCCACGTACTCGCACCTCCCAGGAGAGCCAACTCCCTAAGCCCATCGAATCTTTTGTATGTGCTGGTAAGAGTACGGAAAGAATTCGAACTGACCACATCAGGCGGGTACAAATCGGCAACGGAAATCTGATAGCCATCGGCTCCGTCCAGACGATTGCTGCGCCCCGCAAAGTTTGCGTCCAGGAAGCCGGAGCAGTCGAAGATCAGATACGCGAAGCGACCGATCGCTTCTCCCGTGTCGGGATCGTCGATAGGCAGCCAATGGGCCGCTGTTGCTGACGTATGAAACATCACCGGCACGAAATTGGTGACACCGCCGACAAATATGTTGGTCGACAATGGCGAGCCGCCTGAATCCGTCGATTTCTTCACCACAAAATCGGGGTAGAGAAGATTCGCACCGGTCAAATCCGAGTCGTAATCCTCAATTGCTCGCGTCAATGCGACATCTATGAATTGTCGCGCGCGGGCGACCTCAACATAACTGCTGGACGCGATACGTTCTGTTCGCATCGATATCGAAAACGAAACGGCCAGTATGACCATCACGGCCAGAAAACCCAGGACCATGACGAGCGCTATGCCGTCTCTGCTGTCTCTTCTACTGCTATGAAATTCAATCATTCAGGTATCCGAGGGTGTTTCGAAAGTACACTCTTGCGAAGTATCGGCGCGCTCTCTGGCGCGCGTAGTCGGAAGCTTCTTTCTGAGCGGCGGCCGTGTTTGGCGTGGCTATCGTCGCCACCCTCTCAGCATCATCTTCGTCAAGCATCTCAAGCAGGATGTCAAGAAAGACGGGCGGTCCTGTGTCTCCGGTGTAGTACGCTGCCGGGTTGTGCGGCGATATCCTTTTGAGACCCCCCTGACCGCCCTCGGCATAGGGTTCGGCCCCGGGACCGCTGAATCCGGCGACATATGACCCGGTGGAATAGTACCAGATATCGAACGACCAGACATTCTCCGCAACGATATCGGATTTGTAGTTTCCTCCGATGTTAAAGTCATTTCCTGCCGCGCCTGCGACACACCAGTCCCGTGTCTTGTATGAAGCCTGATTGCTGTTCTTCGTGAACGCCCGCATCAGCTTGTACTTGAAAGGTATAGCGGCGCCGGTCGTATCGACCATGTTCGTGATGTAGTAGACTACCTCCTGCAGGCTGCGGTCTCCCGAAGTGACGTTGTCACTCAAGTTCAGGAAATAGAGCCGGTCTCCCCGGGGATCATCGTTGACCGGATCGTAGGTAAAGTCCCCGATCTCCCAGTCCTGGTAGTGCGCCATCGTGAAGTTCGTCGAAATGACCGCGGTCCCGAGATCTCTCGCCATGAAATCCATCACCGCCCGGCCGGCCATGTTGCCCTGCGCGCTCCGCTGACCGAGTGTCCACGCCCGTTGACTCTCACTGAACATGCGCGCAAGCATCAGGACAAGAACAGCAAGAACAGCCATCGCCGCCAGGAGTTCGACCAGTGTGAACCCGCGACTTATCCTGACTACTCTATGCCGAAGTGGACGCATATAGAACTACTCTCCGTAACGGTGCATTTCCGTGTAAAATATGTAGGCATCATCCTCGTTGTAGGCTCCGGCGCCGTCCGAAGTTCCTGCTGGCGGCTGTCCGAATTCACCCGGCCACACGGCGAGCCGGAGATACATGCTGGAGGGTGGACTGTCGACCACATCAAGTTTGTAGCGAACGCCGTACTCGTAGTTGATGAACGAATCTCCGATTCCAAAACCGTATATGTAGACGTTCGTTTCGACTCGGTTTGAATTAGGTCTCGGTCTGACGTCCGAAGTATCCAGCAGCTGTTGCGACGCCATGTCCGGAAGTGTAAGAGAGACGGACACTGGCGTGTTTGTGTAAGCGGCGAGCGCCTCAGTACCGTATATGGCACGAAAAGAATTGAACACCTCATCCGCAAAGCCGACGATACGCGTTTCGTCGGTCGCCGCCTTGACGGCCCGCATCGCCGAAGGAAACAATCCCAGTACGGCCAGACAGCCCACGGCTACAACCATCAAGGCGAGGGTTACCTCGACAAGCGTGAAGCCCGCGATCTTCCGGCTGGTTGAATCAGATGTAGTCAAAGTACTCACGAATCCTTGTTAAACCGGTGAGAGGAAATATGTCGATGCTGAAGAGCATGGCCGTGTCGGGTTTCACAGTTGGAGTGATCGTGCCTCCCGTTGATGTCACCCACCCCTCCGCCATGAATATCTCCTTGTTGCTCGTGGGTATCGTTGACCCGTCAGGTTTGAAGATAACGCAAATGTAATTGCGACCGTCAATCGTGATCGTTTGAGGTGTTCCACTCCAGAGGTTTTTCTGGGCAGAGGGCTCGAAGACCGAATCGAAGATCACACCCTCAGGGAGGTAGCGCCAGTCTCCGATAAACTTCTCCGACACCGTGTAGATGCTGTATGACCGGAACGCCTTCTGCTCCGCCTCGATGTCATCCGTGTAGGTGATGCCGTCGTCCGCGATAACCAGATAGGTCCGCTCATGATGAGTAATCGCCCACTGCCGGGCGAGCGACATCGTGGTCTGCAGATTACTCACCGCGCTTTTGACTTTCGATCCGCGCGACATTCCCGTGAACGCAGGCAATCCGATGGCGACGATAATACCGATGATCGCGATCACGATCAGCATCTCTAGAATGGTAAAGGCACGTCGGCCCTTTCGGATATGATTCAGATGCTCCATGACTTAGTCGCTGTAGGAATAGACGTTGTCGTTTGTGGTGCTCTCAGTGCTGTCCAGCCCGTAGCTGTATACAATCGCCACGTCGGCATATGTATTCCCGCTGCCAACCGCTGTTCCGCTGAACTGGATACGTTCGTCGTAGGTCGCATCCATCACGACCGCATACTGCGTACCCCAGGGATCTTCATACTCGCCATCAGATGCCCCTTTCTGGGACTCCAGAAACCGGATCTCCCGGCGGTTGTAGATGATAGCATTGCCAGTCCCAACCGCGGGCTCGCCTGTAAGTATCTGGATCAGCTTCTTGCAGTCATCACCGGTGTACTTCACGTCATTATCCGCACCTTGATCACTCTGTTTCAGAGGAAGCTTCCCGTACTCGGTCAGATACGAGCGGATCGCCCCATGAATAGCCGAAATCTCCGTCTTAGCCTGAGCTTTCTTCGCCGCCTTCCTAACCGTTGACGCCACGGGAAAAAGCATCCCGGCCAGGATCGCGATAATTGCCACCACGACCAGAAGTTCGACCAGGGTGAAGCCCTGGCTTCGCCCGGGGCTTGGGTTTCGGTGTTCAGGTTTCGGTGTCCGGTGTTGCTTCATCACCATTTCCTTTGGTTGTCCATTCACAATCGTAATCCTAATCAGAGTCGCCAACTGCCTTCCGCATTCAGGAGTCTCTACTCCTTCGCCCATTCCTCCGATGCATCGAGAACTTCTTTGTAGGTCGACAAGGCGTGAGGAATCGTCGACAAGATCATATTATCGTCAATATCTTCGTACAAATGCGTGAGTATGTTCCGTTGACCGGATGCCTTGCGCAGGCTTTCCGCAAGTTCATCGTCCATCAGTTTCGCTTTCGCCGCTTCAGTGAATATACCCCGATACGTCTCCGGGACCTCAATGTTCAGTCTTTTCAACTCATGCGCCATCATGTCGGCGGAGATCTCCAGGAGAAGGACGAGCAACCGTTCGACTTCATAGCGCACGGCATCGTAGCCCGCCGGATCGAGATACTCATGCCTGCTCAATCTTTCCAGGTACTTGCAGAGCAAAGCCTGTTTTCTTCTATATACCTCAGGAGACATCTGACGTCAGTTCCTTGATCCTTGTCTTGAGTTGCTCGTTCCTTTGTCTGAAACGAATCTCCGCGTCCATATACCTGCGGGCGGCCAGTGAAAGTTCATCCATGTAAAGGCCTTCCCGCTTCTCGAAGACCGGCTGCCCGCGAACGGTCACTTCCCGCGCCAGCGTCGGGTCGGTCCATCGCTCCATCCAGACCACGTCCAATTCCCTGTCGAGTTTGTCCGCAAGGGCGCCATACAGTTCGACCTTCTCATCCGCCGACAAATGCTTCGTCGTCCAAACCGCCAGATCAACGTCCGACGCTGGTCCCGGCCTGCCGGAGACGGCGGACCCGAAGACAGTGCACAGATCGACGACGCCTGAATCCGCGCAGACCTGTCGGAGTTCATTCAAAGTCGTTCCATCTATTCCTGCGGATCTCATTGGTTCAGGTTTCGGGTTTTAGAAAAACATACTACATGCGATCTAGAATCCCGTTCCCCCATCAATATCATCATCGTCCGTCGATGCATCCATGCCATCGGACCAGACCCGGAAGTTGTGACGGCTCTCAATATCGATCTTGTAGGAGCGGCCCCAGGGGTCTTCAAAGACTACCTTGCTGTCATAATTCGTGAGCGCTTCAAACTCTACCTCTGTCGCCATGTCATACGTCCAGGGAAAGGCAGACGGCCACTTCGGAAATGTATTATTCGCTATAGCATATTCGTCAATCGCCTGAGAGAGGCGCTGAATCTCGGCTGCCGCCCGGCTGACGGCGGCTTTGCGGGAGGCAAAAGAACTCAGGCCGACGACGAGACCTATGAGAATCGTCATGATCGTCATGACAATCAACAGCTCCACAAGCGTGAAGGCGCCACGCCGGTTCCGCGAATCTGTATGCAGGTCAGCCATCAGCCTTCTCCTAATAATATACATACCCATTCCAGTCGAGTGTGGACAGGAAGATTAGAATACGCGTTAAGCGTTAAACGTTAAAGGAGATTCTGGGTCTCGGTGTTCGGTGTTCGGGTTTCGGTGTTCGGGAAAGACGGATGACTTGGGCGTTGAATGTTGGTTGTTCGTTGTTGGAAGTTGCCTGCCTTCCCACCGCCATCCGCAGGGTCAGCCACGTGAATATTCATCACGCAGCGTGATGAATATTCAGTAACAGACCCTCCACCCATTCTGACTCCCACACAGGGCCGGTGTCGACCGATTCCCAAAAACTCAGGTTTCCAGTTTCAGGTTTCAGGTTTCCCTACGGAACCTTCACACCCGAACGATAAACCCGGCCTTCCACGTCATTGGTTACGGTTAACGTAAGAGCACTGCCGTCCGCTTCACCCGGAACATCGAAGTTCATCGGCGTCCATGATCCGTCCGTTACGAGATCAGTCGTATAGAACACGTCATATACGCGACTGTTCGTCGTCGGCGGCCCGGCAATAATCTGCATCGTCGCCGCGCCGGTCGCGTTGGTCACATCGGGATCGTAGAAAGACAATCCGTTTGTAGGAATCGTATCGGCGATATACTCGTCAAGATTGATCCAGCCATCGCTGTCGATATCTGCCGACGCGGTCAGACCCGTGACGCTTCCGGAGTATTTCAACTCGTAGTCATCGGAGATACCGTCCGAGTCCGTGTCGCCACCCGATCCACTTGGACAATCCGAGGTGTGAGACCCCAGGTTGTCGAACGTGTCCACATCGAAGAAAGTCCACTCGGTCGCGGGATCAAAGGCGTCATCAGGAATCTTGTCGCCGGAACCGATGCCCGACATCCTGCGCAATGTGTGATTGGCCGTGTTGTCCGAGGCCGTACCCCAGTAACTGCCCGGATCTTCACCCACGCGCCCGATCGAATCCACCACCGGACCGTTCGTTCCTCCCGAGCGAAGCACGACTGCATCGTCACCATTGAAGAACAGGTCGTTGAGCTGGTCTGCATACGCTTTGAGAGTGGCCGAGGCCGGATTATTCACAATCACGTACGCGGATCCAGAAGCCACAGTGCCTGTGAGCGCGTGCGTATAAGAAGCATCGGTGCTCCCGTTGTTGTATAGCATCAGGTAGTACTGACCGGCGGCCAGATCCACCAGCGAATCCGTGCCGTTATAGATCTCCACAGCCTTCTCATTGCTGCTGCCTTCTATGTACTCGGATAGGATCACTTCGCACACACCGACAACCGGCGCTGGGTTAACTGTAATCGTGACGGTTTCAGGCGTCGCAGCACCGTCGGTGTCCCACGCGTGGAATGTGACCGCGTAGACTCCCGTCGCCGACGGCACCCACGAGAAATCATTGCTGACGGGCGCGGCGGCCGTCTTATCACTCCACACGGCTCCCGGCGGCAGATTGCTCGCGGCAAGATGCGTAGACTGTCCGGTATCGCCGAGAACTTGTTCAGCATAAACGGTAAATGCGACACCATTGCTGACCACCGTCGTCTTGCTGTTCTCATCAGGACTCAAACGCAAGGTCGGCGCTTCATTACTGGATATGCCTACGGGGGAGGAATCGTAGTACAGTTCTACAAACTCATAGATGTAATTGCCGGTTCCTAACGCGTCTGAGAACTCATTAATTACCAGCCCTTCGGTCCCAGGTCCGACTCCCCCACCTCCGGGATTTCCATTCGTAGAGGCGACTTCGGTCCAGCTCGCGACCAGCGTACTGTCCGCTGAAGCGCTGTTTCTCTGCACGCTGTTTCCACTGGGGTTGACCCCGGCAGGCGTGGGACCGTCGAGGACCGCCGCCGTGGCGTCTTCCAGCGTATAGATTTCGGCGCCGTTTATCTGCGGCATGCCGTTGCTCCCGTTGATGAACGTGACTCGACGGCCTAATGAGACGCCCCAGAAGGTTTCAAACGCGGCCTGACCGGCATCACGGGCAATGACAACGTATCCCGTCGGAGCAACAAACGTGCCTGCAGGGAATGTGTACGTGAGCGCACTGTTCTGCTGCAGAAGCTTGTAGCCGCTGATGTCCAGTGAACCGGCAATCACACCCTTCACAGTGTAGGTATTCGTCGAGGTGTAGGCAGGGCTGTTCGTGCCGGGTCCGTCGAAGGTCGTTCGAACATAATAGTCGATCACTGTCCCATCAGGCTGGCCGGGTATCTGGCTCGATGTACGGTACAACCCGCTGCCCTGATGCGTCATAACGATATTGCTGAAACCGCCGCCATTCATTTGGTAGTAGCCCGCGGGGGCGAGATTCGCGGCTTCCGAATTCGCTGCAATGGTCACCTGGATATAGAACGCCTCGTTGGTTTCCGGCGCACCTGGATTCAGCGCGAGGCCGGAGTATTCAATATTGGCAAAAGTCTGGGTTCCGACGATCTGCCCCGGAAGATTCAAAGATCCCTTTGTCTCGGCGATAGGACCGGTCCAACTGAAGGCTTCATAGTTTGTTCCCGAGCCCGTAAGTTGGAGGGACTTCGTCTCATCATAGTTGTCCGACGTCTCGGCAACGCCCATGTCGAAAGAGGTAATACCGTTCGCGACCCCGCCGGAAGCGATCATCGTACCCTCGTAGCTCAGGAAATCCAACACGCCCTGCGTATCATGGACGAGTGCGACCGCATCGGGACTCCCATTCTGGATGTTGGGGATTGCAAACCAGATCGCGCCGTAGCCGCTTCCTTCATCGTCTATGGAATTCGTGCAATTGAAAGTCATGTATGCCGCGTTGCCGTTCCCGTTGTAGAAAACCAGGTCGTATTGGGTCAGGTCGATTCCGGCGGCGCCCGCAAGTTCGACGCCCTCCCCGGCATCCGTGCCATCATCGTCATAGTGGATCTCGTTGATCCATGCGAAGCCTGTCGGGTACAAGCCGCCTACGATGACCGCGACATCGACAGCATCTGTCGACGTACCGTCCGACACTTCGAACGTCACGACATTCGTGGTCTCCGCATCACTCAGCGACGGCGTCCAGGCGAACCTTGCGGACCTCGGCCCCACGTTGCTGAACGTTGATCCAGCAGGGGTTCCATTAGTCGAAAACGAGAGAGAGTCAGCGGCATTTCTATCCTGCCCCACAACAAAGAAACTCAGCTCTCTCGTCGTCTTGGCGGCATAGCTTGTCGAGGACACGCTGATGACGGGCGGTTGGGGACCGACTGACTGCGATAGGTCGGAGTAGTAACGGGGCAGGATCTGGTAGCCGTTTGACGGTATCGCGGACGTATCGAACTGAACGGCAACACCAACGACATCGAATGCGTTTGTCGGAGGCAACTGGCCTGCAATATCCGTATCTTTGTCGATCAGCATCGTGATCGAAGCCGTCGCATCCGAAACCACCGTCCCGACGTTGTCTTCCCCGTATGTCCAGTCGACAGCATTCATGGTCACGTTGGTGATTCGAACGAGACTGCCCTCATAACTTTCGCCTGCGGCAACCAGTTGGGCCACGGTCACAAGCGCGGGGGTGACAGGCGCGGCGTTTGTGTTCGAAATGTAGAAATCAAACGCGTCGTTTTCGGGGGCGCCGGCTTCATAGTATTCAGGCCTGATCATACGGATACCGTTTTCCTGTTGAATGCGACCGTAGACGGTCACTTCAACACCCAGCCCAAACGTATCGTTGTCTGTCTCTAGTTCAAAGTCCACGCCGGTGCTCTGGACTTTCAGGCCGGCTGAGAGGTCCTGAATGAAAATCGTCGTATCATCGGAGACGCTCAGGAACGGAGATGTCACTCTTCCCGTTACTGTCACGTAAACGTTGGTCAGCGGGTAGTACGTGTTTGTTCCGCTGGCAGAAAGGTTTGATTTGACGACCGCTATCTCTTGAGGTTCCGCGCAAAGGACCGCTGAAAAGAAAAGCATCGCCAGAAGAAATCCGTGCCTTCTCATTCTTCTCCCCCGTTCATCTAGTCTGTTCAATTACTGTCGCAAGGTCCGTCCAGCTCCGAACTGCTGGGATTCCACTGAATCCCCCCCACATTCCAGAACTGATCCATTCCGTCTCTGTAAATCTCATCCTTCTGAAAGGAATCAGCGTGTCCGTCCGCGAAGACTATGTTCGCCCTATCCCCATGCCGGAATGCACCGCCATCCTCTTGGTTGATGCGCCCCATGTAATATGCATGGGTATGCGCGAAACGATAGCCCGGCGTTCCGTCCGTCGTCCCGGTCGGACCGTCAGCCAGAACCGGAAAGACTGACAGATCCGGAATCTGGCTGAGTCTTATGAATTCACTGAACTGCGGATCGGGTGATCCATAGGAACATCCGCGTGTGCTGGCCTCGACCCACAGGTTCATCGGATAATTGCAGTAGAACGTACGGCCATCTGTCGCCGAAATGGTCGATTCCGAGGATGCGGACGGACAGATAAAGGGCGAAGCGTCGCCGGGCCGCGGCATCTCCTTCTTCTGCCACATATCGAGCATCGTTCTTGCGCCGATGTACTTGGGGAGCACGTTGAACCACGCATTGGTGTGTTTCGCATACGATTCGGGACCACCCGCGCCAACAGATTCGGCCGATCCTTGACTGGGAAACTTGCCGTAGCTCTCCACCAGAAACAGATTCATCGCAGCGCCCCACTGTTTGAGGTTGTTGGCGCAGACGCGCTCCTGGGCGCGAGTTCTCATTTTGCCGACGACAGGAAAGAGCATGGCGACAAGGATGGCGATGATGGCGATGACAATCAGAAGCTCTACCAGCGTGAACCCTCTGAAGAGAGCATTCTGCGTGTATCTAGAATCAGAATTCATTTTCATCCGCAATCCCCCAGAGAGTCCTTGTTAATTGTTAGCATACCGTCACGACAGTGTCAAAATACGGCTACAACGCCACTTATCCAGATGATACGTATCATTTGGACCACTTCGCCTGAGGCACATTCCTTCCCTTAATAGGATACCTGTGATTGGACATGTCGTAGAGGGGGCAAGGTGGTTCAAAGTTCGCTGTTGAAAGTCCAAAGTGCAGGGCCTGTGGTTGATTCCGCCTTTGAACTATGAACTTTAGACTTTGAACTTAACCCCGCCTCCGGTCTACTTTCTCCCCAATGTTGAAGAAACTCATAATCTGCGCTCTGGCGTCTGCTCTTCTGGCGGGAGTCGCTATAGCGGACAAAGGGGCTGCCGACGAGCTGTCTTTCGACCATGCGGTGCAAACTTCCCCCTCCCCGATGGGAATCATCCCCGCGGCGATCCTTGGAGTCGTTGAAGGCTTGACGGAGTACCTTCCCGTCAGCTCGACCGGGCACCTGATTGTGGCGCAAAGACTGATGGGCATCGGCGCGAACGCGGACGAGAAGACCGCCGCCGATGCATATGCTATCTGCATTCAATCCGGCGCCATCCTGGCCGTTATCGGTCTTTACTTCCGCAAAGTGCGGGCGATGGCCCTCGGCCTCGTGGGAAGGGACAGGGAGGGACGTCGCGATCTCGTCAACATCGTCGTTGCATTTCTCCCCGCCGCTCTGGTCGGGTTGCTCTTTGCGGAGGCTATCAAGTCCCATCTCTTCGGGCTCTGGCCGATCGTCGCCGCGTGGTTTGCGGGGGGCGCAGCGATCCTCATCGTCGGCTGGAGCCGCCGGGGACACCCCCCGTGGACGGGCAAGGACATCGATTCTCTGACCGCGGGCAAGGCTCTTGTCATCGGCCTGATTCAGTGCCTGGCCATGTGGCCGGGAGTGAGCCGTAGTCTCGTGACGATTGTCGGCGGCATCATTGTGGGACTGAGCCTTCCAGCCGCTGTTGTATTCAGTTTTCTTCTCGGCGCGGTTACGCTCAGTGCGTCAACTGCGTATGATATGCTGAGCCATGGACAAGCTATGCTGGCCATGTACGGTCCAGCCAGCCTGTTAACGGGCTTCGTCGTCGCCTGGATCTCGGCCATTGCGGCCGTCCGCTGGATGCTGGCCTTTCTGAACAAACACGGCTTCGCTCCGTTTGGGTACTACCGAGTGGCGATTGCGCTTGTGGTCACAGGGCTGATACTGGGCGGCGTTTTGTAGGTCCAAGGCCCAAAGTCCAAGGTCCAAGGAAGTGAAATCAGTCGATCTTTACCTGTCCTGCGAATACCCATTTCCCGACTCTGGACATTGGACGTTGGACTTTAGACTTTCATTTCCTTCCCACATTCCTCTATCTTCCGCCCTTTCCGTATCAATATTTCTGAAAGAAAGGACGTGGCATTATGCCGATGCTGATTGGCAAATTTCATAAACTGATCCAGTCCAAGTTGCTCTGGGGCCTTTTCCTCGGGATCGTGGTTATCGCCTTTGTGGGTCTTTACATGGTGGATTACCTCGTTCCCTCCGCCGATGAACGTAGTGTGATTTCCGCGGGTACGCTGGACGGCGAAGACGTCAGCCACCAGGAGTTCCGGCATGCTTATGTGAATTCTTATCTCTCGCTCGCCCTCGCTGTCGGACGCGCGTTTAATGTCAATGATAAGATCGAGGCGCAGTTGCGCGAGGCGGCATGGAAGCGCGTGGCCGCACTGAAGAAGGTGGCGCAGATGAACCTGTCGGCCAGCGATACGGAAGTCGTTGCGGCAATCAAGAATCACCCGGGTTTCTCCGATCAGGGACAATTCAATAAAGCGATCTACGGGGCGTTCGTCGCCCGTGTCCTGAAGCCCATGGGAATCAGCGAGCGAGGCTTTGAGGAGTACATCCGCGAGGAGATAGGAATCAACAAACTCCGTCAGATGCTGCAGCAGTCCCTGCTTGTCTCACCCTACGAAATGAAACGGACGTTCAATTCCATCAGCGATTCCTTCCAGATCGAATACGTCGCTATTACTGAAGAGGACGTGGTCGATAAGGTGGAGGTCACGGAAGAAGACGCCAGGACCTATTTTGAGGACAACAGGGACGATTTCATGCTCCCCGAGAAAGTCCGCGTCGAGTACGTCCGCTTCCCCGTCGCCTCACACATGAGCGATATCGAGGTCATGGAGGATGATATGCTGGCCTACTACGAGCAGAACATCCTGGATTTTGCCATTGATACAAATGCTGTCGATGAAGGGACTGACGCAGTATCAGAAGACTCTGCTGAAGAAGCCGCAGAGGTTGTAGACGTGCCCCAGGAAACATCTTCCGACGAATCCGTCGTTGAGACGGCCGGGGAAGAGGAAGCCGCAGACGCGGCAGAGTCAGTCAATGACACGAACGATATGCCGGAGGCTTTCGTCGATATGGCCTTCATGTCGGACAATGAGGCCTCTGCGGAAACGGAAGATGACGAGACCACCAAGCCCTTTGACGAAGTCAGAGACGAAATCGAAAGCATATTGCGGCGCAAGGCCGCGCTTTACAGGACGGCTGACTACGCGACCGACTTTGTCGTAAAACTTGCCCCTGACCGCGATGGAAATGCGCCTGATTTTGAAACCGCGGCCACGGACTTCGGCCTCGAAGTCATGTCGCTCCCTCCGTTCGCTTCCGGCGACGAACTTGAAGGCATCGAATCACCCGCCGCATTTGAACGGGCTGCATTCTCCCGCGAACTCCTGCCGGACGAGTACTTCAGCGATGCCATTCTCGGTGACGACTACGTTTATGTGCTCGCGCTCAAAGAGCGCATCAAACCACAGATCCCCGAGTACGAAGAGGTCGCCGATAAGGTCAAGGAAGCGGCCTCTATCGACATGACGGTAGTCAGACTGAAGGAGCAGGCAGAGGCCGTAGGCGAAGGAGCCAGGGCTGCTCTGCAGGAAGGGAAAACTCTCGAGGATGTGGCCAGGAAGTTCGATCTGGAGATAACGAAGCCTGCGGAATTCACGGCAGCGTCCGGGATTGAAGAGAATCCGTATTCCGACTACATCGTCCGTACGGTTCTCTTCCTGAATGAGAACGAGATCAGCGATCCTATTCCGACCGAGGATTGCCTCCTGATCGTCCACGTCGCAAAGAGAACACCGGGCGATCCGACGGCATTCGCGACGATCAGAGATCAACTGGTCGGCAGTATCATTCGAGAGCGTTCCTCCACACTGTTCCAGGACTGGCAGAGCTACCTCCTGAAGGAAGGCGGCTTCGAAGAGAAACTCCAGCCGGAACCGGAAGAGGAACTCTAGCGGGCGTTACGCCCGCTGCCCCGAATGCCGCTGACTTAAGACCACTTTCGGATGCGCCAGGCAAAGAAAGGCATAGCCCTGACGGGCTTAACTACAAACAATGGATGAAGTTCGCATTGTTTGTAGTCAATGCCGTAAGGCATGTCGTGGTCTTAAGTCAGCGGCATTCCCCGCTGCCCCTTGTCCTTAGTCCCTGGTCCGTTGTCAGGCGGCCTGTCTACAAAGCTCGCAGAGCGAAGCGGGAAGGATGTTCGTTTTTGAATGTGGGATCTTCGCGGTCCCTTTCTCCATGCCCCATGCTCTCTGCCCTTCTGACGTATTGACAACGCACGCGCTACCCCCGTTTAATACGTGATACGAGCGCTGCAGTGACCGGCGCACAACGGAGTGTCTGTTTGAAAGCTATTCTGATCGTTCTTGATTCTGTCGGCATCGGCGCGGCCCCTGATGCTTCGCACTATGACGACGAAGGAAGCGCCACCATTCCTCACATCGCAACCGCATGTGGAGGACTGAATCTACCCACGATGAAGTCCATGGGTCTCGGTAATATCCCCGGTCTACTGCCCGGCGGGATTCCTATTGAAGGCGTCTCCCCTGTCGACGGTCCCATTGCTTCCTTCGGGGCCATGCAGGAAGTCTCTGAAGGAAAAGACACTATTACCGGTCACTGGGAGATCGCAGGGCTTCATATTTCACCTGGGTTCGGCCTTTTCCCGCCTGGCCCCCCGTCGTTTCCCGAGGAGATTATCCGGGAATTCGAAGAACGAACCGGCCATAAGGTCATTGGAAACAGCGCCGCAAGCGGCACAGCCGTCATTGAAGAACTCGGTGAACAGGCCATTAAGGAATCGGCATGGATCGTCTACACGAGTGCCGACTCGGTGTTCCAGATCGCGGCTCACGTCGGGGTCATCCCTCTCGATCAACTCTACAAGGCCTGTGAAATTGCCCGCGAGCTGTGCGACCCCCTTCGGGTGGGACGCGTAATAGCCCGCCCTTTTACCGGTGGGCCCGGACATTTCGAGCGGACCGAAGACCGGCGGGACTACGCATTCAAGCCGACCGAGAAAACGATCCTTGAGCGTCTCCATGATGCCGGCGTCCCCGTCTTCTGTGTCGGAAAGATTGAGGACATTTATGCCCACCGCGGCATCACCGATTCAGTCCACACGGGCAACAACAAAGACTCGCAGAAGCAGGTCGTCCGTTTTTTCGAGGAGAACGACGATGGCCTGATCTTTGCGAACTTCATCGACTTCGACATGCACTTCGGACATCGGCGGGACCCACGGGGATACGGTCAGTGTCTCGAACAGACAGACGTCTATTTCAGGGAGTTTCTTCCCAGGCTGGCTGAAGGTGACGTCCTCATTATCACGGCCGATCACGGCAACGATCCAACCTTCAAAGGCACGGACCACACCAGGGAGTACGTTCCCCTCCTGGTCTACAGGCCGGGTCACGAAGTGCAGAATCTCGGGATACGCCAGGGCTTCTACGACGTGGCTCAGTCCCTCGCCTCGCATTTCGGCATTTCACCCATGCCGCGCGGTGAATCCTTTTTGTAATCCAGTGAACAGGCCTTTTCAGGGCCGCCAGAATGGAGGGTAGCGATGCTTCCTCAATGGATCATTGAGAAGAAACGAGACGGCAACGCACTGACGGAAGAGGAAATACGTTTTCTCATCGAGGGGTACACGAAGGAGGAGATTCCTGACTACCAGATGGCCGCCTTCGCCATGGCGGTCTATTTCAAAGGCATGACTTTCGAGGAAATGGCTATCCTCACCGATGCAATGATGCGCTCAGGCGACCTCGTTGACACCTCTTCCATTAAGCTTCCCAAAGCGGACAAGCACTCTACCGGGGGTATCGGCGACAAGGTTTCCCTGGTGCTCGCTCCCTTGATCGCCTGCTGCGGCATCGCTGTCCCCATGGTATCGGGCCGTGGACTTGGCATCACAGGCGGGACACTGGATAAACTGGAGTCCATTCCGGGATATCGCACGGATCTCAGCGAGAGGGAGTTTGTCGATACGATCGACAAATGCGGATGCTCGATCACCGGCCAGACAGGCCAGCTCGCACCGGCCGACAAGAAACTCTACGCGCTCCGTGACGTGACCGGAACAGTGCCTTCGATCCCGTTGATCGTGGCCAGCATCATGTCGAAGAAGATGGCAGAAGGCATCGATTCTCTTGTGCTCGATGTGAAATGGGGAAAAGGCGCCTTCATGCAGACCATGGAAGATGCCCGCGAGCTGGCACATAACATGGTCGAAGTGGGCGTCTGCATGGGGAAAAACATGACCGCCCTTCTCACGGGCATGAATCAACCGCTTGGAAGAACAGCGGGCAACGCGCTTGAAGTCATCGAGTCGATCGAGGCCCTGAAGGGCAATGGCCCAGCGGACCTGATGCAGGTGACGCTCGAGCTCTGCGGCCACATGCTCCTGCTCTCAAAGAAGGCATCCGACATCAAGGAAGCAAAAGGGATTCTTCTCTCCCATATAGAATCGGGTGAGGCGCTGGAACGCTTCAAGCAGATGGTGGGCTTGCAGGGCGGCGACCCCGCTTCGATCGATGATATCTCGAAACTTCCACGCGCGGCGACTCAGGAACCCGTTTCCTCATCTGAAAGCGGGTATATTGCGGCGGTCGATGCGGAGAAGATCGGACGGGCCTGCATTCTTCTCGGCGCGGGCCGTAAACGCACTGAGGACGCCGTGGATTTCGCCGTCGGCGTGTCTGACATTCTCAAGATAGGTGACAAGGTGCAACGCGGCGACAAACTGCTCACGGTCCACGCCAATGATCCTGCCTCCTGCTCCGAAGCAGTCGCCATGACACGCGAGGCGTTCGCGTTCAGCGAAGCGCCCGTCGAGTCACCGGAACTCATTAACGAAATCGTCACACCGAAAGGATCCTGAGTTGAAACGAGATATTCTTGAACATGCATCAGAAACGGTCCGTGCCGCGTGGCCTCAGTGCAATCCGGTATGCGGTCTCATCCTGGGCTCGGGCTGGAGCGATGTCGCGGAGGCATTTTCTATTCGGGAGACGATGAACTACGATGAGATTCCCGGCCTGGGCGCTGCGGGTGTCGCCGGACACGCGGGCCGCCTGTGTTGGGCGGAATACGCGGGAATTGAAACACTCATCTTCCAGGGCCGTCGCCATTGGTATGAGGGCGTGGGTTGGACACCCGTCGCGCTGCCTGTCTTCATGCTCAACTCCCTTGGCGCCGAATCGGTAATCCTGACCAACGCCGCGGGCGGTATTCGGGAAGACTTGCATCCGGGCGACCTGATGATTATCGACGACCACATCAACAATATGCCCGAGAATCCCCTGGCGGGTCCCCACGACGACTTCTGGGGACTGCGCTTCGCGGACCAGTCAACGGTCTACGACCGGTCCCTCACCGCCAAAATCGAGGCCGCGGCAATGGCTCTTGGCCAGCACATAAGCCGGGGCGTCTACCTGGCGTCATCGGGACCGACATACGAGACGCCTGCAGAGGTGAGGGCTTTCCGTGCCTGGGGTGCTGATGCGGTGGGTATGTCCACCGTCCCGGAAGCCATGCTCGCAAATGCGGCAGGACTGAACGTCGCTGGTATCTCCTGCATCACGAATTACGCCGCGGGAATAAGCAAGGAACCGCTCACTCATGAAGAGGTCACGGAAACGACCGCAAAAGCCATGCCGAAGATGAAAGAACTTCTGCTTACTTTCTGGAAGGAGTTGGCTGATGGATGACACAACGTTCGTTACTCTTCTTAAGAAGGCTGTCGAAGCCTCTAAACAATCCTATGCTCCCTATTCGAAGTTCTCGGTCGGGTCATGCGTTCTGATGGAAGACGGCACTCAGTACACCGGATGCAACGTGGAAAACGCGTCGTACGGTCTGACACTGTGCGCCGAGCGGAACGCCATTACCACGGCGGTCGCCCGGGGTCAAAGGAAGATCGTGGCAGTTGCTATTGTTGCCGACGGCAGTACCCCGCCCTACCCGTGCGGCGCCTGCCGACAGGTCATCAATGAATTCGGCAGCCCGGAGACGATCATCGTGGTTGCTACCGTGGAACATCCCGAGCAGTTTGACAAAACGACGCTCGGTGAGCTGCTGCCCAACGCGTTCGGGCCTGATTCACTCTAGAGCGTTTTCACCAATACTGCAGCCGTGATATCCGCAATGGAGGGACGGCTTCCACACCGTCCGCGGCTGCGGTGAAACGCGGCCCTCCAGAGAAAACCGCTATGATGTTCTTTAATGTGCTCTAACTGCCCAGCGGATACTCGCGGAAGTTCTCTCTTGGATTTCCGTCCAGGCGCATTATCGCAATGACTCCATCGTCTGTCGCTACGGGGTAGTACCAGGTGAAACCGATTGCGCCGTTCTGCTTCACGAGCGCATCCCCCTCTCCTCCCACGGCGCTCTGCATGGCCCGCTCAAAGTCCTTGGCAATGAAAAAGCGCGCGAAACCGTCTTCTATTCGATACTCGCGCCATGCGGTGTATCCCCACATGGCGGACTTGTCCTCGGGATCGGGAATGTACAACGTCGCCCTCTGCACGAACGAAAGGTCATCGAGCGTATTCATCATGTCGTAGATCTCCTGCGGAACGTGGTCTCGCGGAGGACGCTCCAGCGGCCCGACAAGCTTCCGGATCTTCGCGCCGAAGTGTTCCATCTGCTCGGACGCGAGTTTCTTGAATACCTTTGACCTGTGTCTTTGGATTCCCGCGTTGAGCATCGCCAGCACTGCAATCACCGCCGCGAGCAGGAGGGCTATGAACATCATGCTTTCAAGGTATGCTTTGCGAGGCGCCTCACTCTTCCGCCTCGCCTCTTCATCCCTGCCCTCGCTGATCCCGCGGACAGATGACACTACTTCGTGGATACCCAGCACGAGGGTCAATGCGACTCCTACACCGGCCAACGCCATGCACGATCCGAATATCCCGTACAGGAATGCTTCAACCTTGGGGCCGAAGATGTCCCAGCCGAGTGTCGCGTTGAATACACCCACAACAACGAGAAGACCCGCCGCGCATAACAGTACGGACGTAATCCAGACGCTTAATGACAACAGTCGAACGCGTGTTTTCATCTCACCTCTCCTCAATTCCCGTTTGACCGGAATGCCGCTGATTTAAGACCACTTTCGGATGCGCCAGGCAAAGAATGGCACAGCCCTGACGGGCTTGACTACAAACAATGGATGAAGTTCGCATTGTTTGTAGTCAATGCCGTAAGGCATGTCGTGGACTTAAGTCAGCGGCATTCCCGCGTGACCACCCGAGGCCTTTGCCGGAAGCCAGCTTAGAGACGTGTCAGGCGGCGCCGGAAGAGGAATGACGAGTTCCTCGGACAACGCGAGAACGTTCTCGACGACTTCGCGGACTTCGGAAGAGCCGAGGTCCACGTCCAGCGCCGCCAGTTCCTCATCCGTCATACCCCCGGTTTCACTCCCTTCGTTATCCGCGTAAACCAGCTTGCGCTCAGTTGCGCCGACCATGACAAACGACTCTTCGTGCATTCTTCTTATCCGGCCCCTGATCTCACCACCCGGATACCCGTCCTCATTCAGCGACTGAACCACAGCGAGACTCTTCACGATGAGTCTTTCACGTAGTTTCGCCATCGCCCTGTATTCACGTTCGTATAGATCGAACTGGGAAAGCCACTCGGCAAACTCGGTGTCGTCGCGTTCTTCACACAACTGCTCTTCGGCCACGCCATGTATGTAGTCGAGCACGGCATTGATGCAGGCGGCGAGATAGAGAAGGTTTTCAAGTAGCGCGCGGGAGTTGTCCGCCTGCCTCCGCCTTCTGCTCATGGCTGAAGGCCCTCACACCTGAGAAGCTCTCTTTTCCACGCAAGTCCCGCGGAAAATCCCCCCAGCCTGCCCTGCGCGCCGAGCACACGGTGACATGGCACGAAAAGGGGCAGATCGTTCAGGCCGCAAGCACTGCCGGCGGCCCGCGCGGCCCCCGGACTTCCCGCGCGTTTCGCCAACTCACCGTAGGAAAGTGTGGAGCCGAAAGGAATACGCGCCAGCGCCTTCCACGCCTCCGTCGTAAATGCACCCGCATCAGGCAGCACAAGTGGAGGAACCTCGCGCGCCTGTCCCGCGAACAGATCACGAATGAACCGTTCGGCTTTCTGAAGCGTCTTCCTGTCCGCGGATGCAGACACGTCGTATTCCGCTTTGAGAACCCGAAGTCCTTTGCGCGGTTCTCTTCCCAGCTTCGGAAGAGAGCAGGATGTGACTTTTCCGCCTGCGGCCCGTACACGGATCGTCCCCCACGATGTGCGCAAGGCCAGATGAGATGGAGCGTTGGCCATAACTAGCTGAGCAGTTTGACGACGATGTAGAGCGCGACGGCAACCACGATGATCATGAACACGGCTTTGTTGCGTTGGACGGACCTCTCGCGCCTCCCGTCCCGCGGCGTCCTGAAACTTCCTGTCGAAAGATAATTGAGAAATTGAGGCTTATCGCCGCCGCTCATGCCCGCACTGTTGTCCGGGCCGAACAGCGTGGGCACCGGTTGCGGGCGGTCGGCGGAACCGGACACGTCGGAACCCTCAGCGTTTCCTCCCCTGCCCTGCCATTTGAACAAGCCCTGCTCTCCGCGTCTGGCCCCGAGTTTCAGGGGGCGTCCTTCCTGTTCTGCAACACGCGATGATTTCAACGGCGTCTCAGCGGGCCGGACCTTCAGTCCCCCCAGATCCCGGATCAACGGGACTTCGCTGCTTTCAGAATCAAGAGACTTCGAAACGGACTTGATGTCTGTCCGGATCTTATCGGCTTCACGCTCAAGAGCACGAAGCCGTTTGTCGATAGAGCTCTTCTTACGCACGGATATTATTTCACCGTCAAAGGGCGCCGATGGTCTGCAGGTAGTACAGAATCACAAGACAGACAAGTGCCAGCAACATGGGAAGGGACACGGCCAGGCCGATCACCATCCATTCGCCAAAAGACCGCTCATGATGCGATGTCCGATGTTCAAAACTGACAGGTTCAGCCTTCCCTGTCGCCTTTTCGGAGGAACTCACGGCCTCGATTTTTGCCATCGTCCGGTTATAGCTCATGCGGGCGTCTTCAAGGGTCGTGAGAGCGCGGTTGAGTTCGTCCTGGAGGTCATCCGGCGCCCACTCGTCCTCGTTCATGGTCTCGATTTCCGCGAGGTTCTCCCTGAATTCCCGCCGGGCCGCCGCCAGCAGTTCCAGCAGTTGCTGCGACTTGATCTCATCTTTCTCAAGCCGGACCAGCGAACTGCCGAGGTGCTCAAGCATTTCGTGCCGGGCGCCGGTGAAATCGCTCTGCTTCTTGCGCAGGTCCTCGAGTTGACGCTTTTCGTGTTCGATATCCTGTTGTCTCTGGCGAAGCTTCTCAAGTTCGTGCGCGGCAGCGGCAACCTGCTCTTCGACCCGCTCTCTATGCTGCGCCATGCGGGTAAGATTCAAGTCAGACACGTTCGCCGGAGGAGTCTCGATCGGATCCACTTCATCGGCGGGACCCATGTGGATCTCCGGAGTCTTCTCTCTTTTCTTAACCAGGTCATCGTCAAAGAAGTCTCTACCCATTATTCCCTCCAATCAGGCTGTCATCGGGGTATCATCAGCGTCTGCCCCACCTTAACAGCTTCAGGTTTATTCAAAGTGTCTTTGTTCGCCTCGTAAATCACCTTCCACCGGCCGGCATCTCCGTACACCTTCCGCGCAATCTTACTGAGCGTGTCGCCGGTAAGCACAGTATAGCGCTCAATAGCTGGACTCGCGGGTGCCGGCTCCGGCTCCATGATTGAACCTGTGCGTTTGCCCGCAGGAGCGGCAACGGGGGCGGCGGGGGCAGCGGAACCTCCCTCAGCCCTGGCGAGGCGTTCGCGCAGATGTGATATCTCCTTGCGGAGTCGCGAGATCTCCTGGAGAGAACCGTCCGGAGTGTCAGGAAGCGAAGCGGCAAACGAGATACGCGCGTGCCTGATCAGCTCCCTGATGATTCCCGCCTTCTCACTGTCCGGCCTGAGTTCAAGGTACCGCTCATAGTGATAGATCGCGCGAAGGTAGTCTTCCTTATAGTCATCAAAGATGATGCCAAGCTCCAGATGAGGACGCGCCATGGAGGAGTCCTTGTCTATCGCTTTCTGGAACAACTCCACGGCCCCATCGAAGTCGTGCGCTCTCTTCTTGGCTATCCCCCTCTGAACAAGCGGATGACGTTCCTCCCGCTGGTCGAGACTTGCAGCAGTTCTGCCGCATGCAGAGGCAAAGAGAACGGTCACAAGAGCTAGCGCGATGAACGATAGAAGTTTATGCATGGGCTTTTACCTACCATTGTGCTTTCACCTCGTCAATCGCCACCTGTTTCCCGGCATATTTTCCGCGTTCTCGACACTGTTCGCCCGATCCATAACTCAATCCACGCCGATGAATATCTGGATGGTCGGCTGTGAGACCGATGCGCACAGTATTATGGCACACATTCTGCTCTGCAATATCTTCATAAAGAGGCTATGGTACTGCCATTAGAATGAAAACGACGCTTACAGCCGTACTCGCCGGGGTGTTTATTGTGTACCTTCCGCCTGTCGTGCGTTCAGCCGACTTGCGGATCAACGAGTTCATGGCCGTCAACGAGACGATCCTGCAGGACGAAGACGGAGACTACTCGGACTGGATCGAGATTCTGAACGCAGGCACGTCGACCGTTGATCTCGCTGGATACCACCTGACGGACGACAACAGCCATCCCGACCTATGGACGTTTCCCCCAACGAGCATTCCCCCGGGCGGATTTGTCGTTGTGTTCGCCTCCGACAAGGACCGGACAAACTCCGCCTCGGAACTCCACACGAACTTCAAACTCAGCGGAGACGGTGAGTATCTCGGCCTTATAGAGCCCGATGGTTCCACAGTGGCGTTCGAGTATGCGGCGAACTACCCGGCGCAAGTCGCAGACGTCTCCTATGGAGTCGAGCCGGTCACCGTTTCCACAAACCTGATTACCACAAACGCAGCCTGCACCGTTCTCGTCCCCACAAACGACGCGCTGGAGCTCGCGTGGGTCGACCGAATCGGTTTCGACGACTCCGGGTGGACTGCGGGAACGAACGGCGTTGGTTATGAGAGCGGAACCGGGTACGAAGATTTCATCAAAACAGACGTAGGTCAGGCCATGCACAACAGCAACGGCACGGTCTATATCCGCCTGCCGTTTGTCATCCCTCAACCCTCTCTCTACGACCGGGTGCAGCTGAGAGTGAAATACGATGACGGTTTCGTAGCCTACATCAACGGCCAGCCGGTCGCGGAGGCCAACGCGCCGGACGAACCGACCTGGAACTCCTTGTCCACGAACTTCCACAGTGACAGCAGCGCGATAGTCTTTGAGGACTTCGAGATACCGGATGCCGCGGAAGTACTCGAGATCGGTACGAACATGCTCGCGGTTCACGCCATGAACGAATCCGCTTCCAGCTCCGACTTGCTGTTCGTAATGGAACTGAACGGCTCGCAGCAGACGGGATCAACAAACCTGTTCCGCTATTTCTTTCTTCCCACGCCGGGCGCGGACAACCTCGGTGGCACGAATGATCTCGGGCCGGTGATAACCCTCGTCGGACACAGCCCGAAGATCCCTGAAGACGCGGACAATCTGATCGTGACCGCCCGGGTCGTGGACGTCACGGAGACTGTCAGCCAGGTTACACTTCACTACCGCACAATGTTCGGCGCCGAAAGCAGTACGAATATGGCCGATGACGGCCTGCACGGCGATGGAGCCGCCGCGGATGGTGTGTTCGGAGCTGTGATCCCCGCGTCGGCGGCGACCCCCGGTCAGATGATTCGCTACTGCATCACGGCCGCGGACGTCTCGGGTGACACCACGCGCCAGCCTCTCTTTCCCGATCCGCTTGCTTCCCCGGAGTACCTTGGAACAGTGGTCAACGACTCGTCGATTACTTCGCAGGTTCCGGTTCTCCACTGGTTCGTACAGTCCGAGTCCGCGTCCGACACCTACACGGGCACGAGAGGATCACTTTTCTATCTCGGCCGTTTCTACGACAACATATTCTGCAGGGAGCGCGGTGGTTCGAGTACGGCTCTGCCAAAGCCAAGCCATAAGTTCGATTTCAATGCCGGAAGCCACTTTCTGTTCGACACCAATCTTCCCCTCGTCGAGGAGGTCAATCTCAACACCACCTATAGCGACAAGACATACCTCAGGCGCCCCCTCTCGTGGGAGACTCTCCGGAATGCCGGCGTCCCATACTCTCATGCCTCGCTTGTTCGCGTTCACCGGAACGGAACCTTCTACAGCCTCGACGTCTGGGTCGAACAGGTCGACGAAACATACCTGCGGCGCAATGACCTCGACCCGAACGGCGCGCTCTACAAGATGTTCAACGAACTCGTGAGTTCTACGAAGGTGGAGAAGAAGACGCGCAAGGACGAGGACCACAGCGATCTGCAGGCACTCATTGACGGGATCAACTCCTCGAGCCGCTTCGATTATCTTTTTGATAACGTCAATATTGCCTCAGTTGTGAACTTCATCGCGGGCCACACGCTCATCAATGACCGCGACTACGGGAAAAAGAACCACTACCTCTATCGCGACACCGAGGGAGATCAGGAATGGGAGTTCCTTCCCTGGGACAAAGACCTGACTTTCGGCAAGAACTGGGGAGGAAGCCTCCGTCTGCTTCACGACAACATCACCCCGTACAATCCGGTGTTCGATGTCGACTGGAACATGTTGATCGACGCAATCTACGATAACCCTCTCACCCGGCAGATGTACACGCGCCGCCTGCGCACCTTGATGGACGACTTGCTTCAGCCTCCGGACACACCGTATGTCGACCGGCTTCTCGAACAGCGTATTGACGAAATCCTCTCCGAAGCCGGAGCGGATATGCAGGACGACCACGAGCGCTGGGGTGATCCGTGGTCCTACGGGGACGACTGGACCTATTCGGAGGCGAACGGCGTCACGAAGTCAAACTACCTGGATCCCCGACGCATGTTCCTCTACGTCACGAACCATATCAGCGGCGGAGGTGAAATCCCGGATCAGCAGACGAACTCACCCGTCGTCCTGTTCGGCCGCGTTGAATTCACACCCGCCAACGGAAATCAGGACCAGGAATACGTCGAACTTGTCAACACGAACGCCTTCGCCGTCGACATCACAGGATGGCGAATCACTAATGCCGTGGACTACACCTTCCCGCCCGGCACGGTGATCGGCTCATCAACATCCATGTTCGTATCGCCCAACTCCGTCGCCTTCAGGTCGCGGCCGACCAGCCCCACCGGCAACGAACGCAGGTTCGTGCAGGACTCATACAGCGGATCACTGTCTTCCCGCGGCGAAACGCTCTGGCTTGTTGACAACGACAACCAGCCTGTTTCGTCACTTGCCTACACGGGCTCCCCCAGCCTCTTTCAGAAGGACCTTCGCGTGACGGAAATCATGTACCATCCCGGTGACGCCGACGGCTCGGAATTCGTCGATGACGACTTCGAGTTTCTGGAACTGAAGAACACGGGAACGAATAACCTCGACCTGACAGGAGTCAAGCTGACCGACGGGGTATTCTTCACCTTCACCAACGTCTTCCTCGGGTCCGGACAACTCCTCGTCCTCGTCAGGAATCCGGCGGCATTCACGAATCGGTACGACACGAACGGCATCACGCTGGCCGGCGTATACAGCGGCACACTCAGAAACACGGGCGAGGAGATCCGCCTGGAAGACCCGTTAAACGAGACGATTCTGAAGTTTGACTTTGACGACGGGTGGTACGCCCTGACGGATGGTGAGGGCTATTCGTTAAACATCAGGGACGACCGTGCTCCTTATGATACATGGCCCGCGTCGAACAGTTGGCGGGCCGGTGCAGTTAAACACGGCACGCCGGGGTTTGACGAGTCCTCGATTCCCGCAGGGTCGATCGTTATCAACGAAATCCTCACGCACACCGACGCAACGCAGGACTGGGTTGAAATCCACAACACGACAACGAACGACTACAACATTGGAGGGTGGCTCCTCAGCGACCAGCCCACCGCCCTCGCAAAGTACACCATTCCCTCCGGCACGGTCATCACCGGCGGGCAGTACCTGGTGATAGGTGAAAACGAATTCAACAATCCCGGAAACTCGAACGCACTGGCTCCCTTCGCCTTCAGCGAACTCGGAGAGGCCGTTCATTTCTCGTCCGGCTCGGGCGGCATACCCACCGAATACCGCGAATCCGAAACCTTCGGCGCGGCGGAGAAAGAAGTCACCTTCGGTCGCTACCTCGTCAGCGATGGAAGTGTCGACTTTGTGGCTGCCGAGACGCCCACACCCGGAGCGGCCAACTCGCCGCCGAAACTCGGTGAAGTGGTTATTACGGAGATCATGTACAACCCCGCGGCAGGCGGAGACGAGTTCGTTGAGATATTCAACACCCGTACGAACAGCTGGCCGCTCTACGATGTTGCACATCCATCCAACACCTGGAAACTCACCGGAGGCATAGGGTTCACCTTCCCCTCAAACCAGGTGCTGACCTCGCGGAGGCATACGCTTGTTGTCGCAACGAACGACCCTTATGGATTCCGCCTTAAGTATGACATCCCGCAGCAGGTCGCCATTTTCGGACCGTATACAGGATCACTGAACAACGCGGGTGAGAGCATCAAGCTCCGCAAGCCGGGCGACCCCGAGACCAACGGTCTTGTCCCCTACATCATCGTTGACCGCGTGAAGTACGGCCATCTTCCGCCCTGGTCCACGAACGCCGACGGCGGGGGCCCTGCGCTCGAGAAGCGGAGTCCTGATCTCTACGGAAACGAGCCGACGAACTGGACTACGCACATCACGCCTTTCGGTTCACCCGGAACGCTTCCGCAGTACGATGCGGACGGCGACTGTATACCCGACAACTGGGAAGTCCTTCAGTTCGGCGATTCGGACGAAGATGCAGGCGACGACTTCGATATGGATGGTGCCGACAACCTCAACGAGTACTACGCCGGCACGGTCGCGTCCAACGGGCTGGATAAGTGGTCGATGCAGATATCGGAATCCAACGGGAATATCATTGTCTCCTTCCCGACCATTCAGGCGAAAGGCGCCGGCTACTACGGCCTGACCCGCTACTACGATGTCGAACGGCTCTCGCGTTTGGCGACGCAGAACTGGGATCGCGTAAACGGCTACACCAACATTGTCGCCAGCGGCGCGTATATCGCGCTCACGAATGAGGGCGCTTTCCATCAGTTCTACCGCATCCGGACGCGGCTCGTTCAAGAGTGACATTCGACGTTCGCCATTGGCCCTTGGACTTTTGACCAGAAAACATCCCCTTTACCCCTTCTCTCCGCTGCCCTATGCTCCGCAACCATGTTGACTTGGATTTGGAACCAGATCGCCGTCACGCTTCCGGAGGACTGGGAGATGCTGCAGTTCTCGCGCGACCCGGATCGCGGGCGATGCGCCTTCGCCGACCGCTACCGCTACCGATTTGAGCTGAACTGGTCCAAGGTGTCAGGTGAGCCGGATTTCGTCCGCATGATGTCGGACTACTCCCACAAATTGGAAGCTGACGGGAAGATGACCGACATCCGCGACGCGCGTCTGTGCGGCTGCCCCGGACTGATCGGCCAGTCACCCGAGGGGCCGGTGTCACGCTTCGGGACGTGGATCGAATCCCAAAGCTGTCTTCTTGAAGTCGTATTTCTATGGCCCGAAGAGCGGGACATAGCCGTCGAGAAGGAAGTTCTCAGGAGTCTGCGTCCTTCCGAAACGGAGTCCGACGGTATGAACATATGGCGGGCGTTCGGCATGGAACTGCGTGTCCCCGAATCGCTTTCGCTCGAATCATGTTCTATCCAGGCCGCGCGCGCCGGCTTCCTCTTCAGGGGTAAGAGTCCGGCTGAAACATGGGTCTTCCGCCGTTACGGGATGGTCGACAGTTGGTTGAAAACCGATCTGGACGCCTGGCTGAAGAGCCAGCTTCCCGCAGACATCAAAGACATCAACATCCGGCATTCGACCGAGGGCAGCATCGAAACGACCCACCTGAGCGGGAGGTATCTGCCCTCGGGACTCCTGCACAAGCGAGGTCTCTTTGAAGCCGCCGCGTGGCAGCACCCGATGGATCGCCGCCTCTACCTGGCCATGCTGACCAACCCCCGGAAATCATCTTACGCGGGCACAGATCCCGCAAAGGTCCTGAAGTCCGCGCCGGAGTTTACGGCCCTGCCGGCTTCCGGCATCCACACGAGCACAGGCACACCCTCAGCAAACGCGCGCACATGGGAGCCCATGCTCAAGGCGGTTCTCGTCAGAAATACCGCGGCTACAGTTGAGCCGCGCATGTCCGATCGTTCGCTGAGCATCACTATTCCGTCCAGGAAGCCCCGCTGGGCATTCCCTCCAATCACATGGATCGTCCATCCCCCCGAAAAGAAGACATTGGAGCTCGATCCGGTGGGCGCCGATGTGTGGAACGCGTGTGATAATAGAAGGAGCACCGAGGAGGTCATCGACTTTTTTGCGCGAAAACACAGCTTAACGTTTCACGAGAGCCGCGTTTCTGTTACCACATATATCAAAATGCTGGTACAAAGAGGCGCGCTGGCGGTGGCCATGGAATAGCGGGTCCGTTACAGGAGAGGTTCTTTATTGTCTTTGCGTGCGGTAATTCTCGGTCTGCTCGGGGCGGCATTCGTCTGCTCCTACACATACTTTAACGACTGGATCATGCGGCAGACGATGTTCGTGGGCAACCTGATGCCCATTTCGGTCTACGGACTCCTCGTAATCTTTCTCGCTCTCGGCTATCCGCTTCTCCGCCGCATCCGCCAGGGAATGGCTCTTCGTCCGTCCGAATTGGCCGTTGTCGTGTGCATGGTACTCGCGTCCTGCGCCATTCCCGGATCAAACCTGCTCCGGCTGTTCACGCCGTCCATCATGATGCCCAACCGTTTCGAACACACGGAGCCGGGATGGCAGAAGCAGGGAGTGATGGATCTTGTACCCGAGGGCATGCTGGTCGATCCGTCTCCCGACGAGGAACGAATCCTCAGCGGCTTCACTCGAGGCCTGAGCGAAGCCGACGACCACATCGCCTTCTCGGAAGTTCCCTGGTCGGCATGGATCCGGCCGATGCTGTTCTGGATACCTCTCCTCCTGAGTCTCTGGATCGCCATGCTCGGCCTCGCCACCGTCGTCCACCGGCAATGGTCCGACCACGAACATCTCCCCTATCCCATCGCCACATTTACAAAGTCCCTTTTTCCGAAAGCAGACGGCAGCAAGAGTCCGATCTTCAGCAACCGCATGTTCTGGATCGCGCTGGGCTTCGTCTTCGCTATTCACTCGTACAATTACCTGAACCTCTGGTTTCCAAATTACTTGCTCGGGCGAATCCCTCTCGGCGTTGACTGGAGTTCTTTGGCGGAACTTTCAGACACATTCGCGAAGGGCGGCGGAAAAGCCTTTCTTGGATTCTATACGCTCTACTTCACCGTGATTGCGGTCGCCTACTTCCTGCCTTCGGAGGTGTCTCTATCGCTCGGCATCGGCCCGTTCCTCTGGGTCTTCTTCACGGGAACCCTTGCCACCTACGGCATTGGGCAGACCGGCTGGCAGGGCAACTGGCCGTTCGGCATTTCGTTGAGTTCGATGCTTAATCTCGGCGCCTACTTCGCCCTGCTCGGCGTCATCATCTACACGGGCCGCCACTACTACTCCTCGGTGTTCAAACGCGCGGCCGGATTCCGTACCGCTCAACACGTCGAGCCCTCCGCGGTCGGAGGCGCCCGCGTATTCCTTTTCGGTATCGTCTTCTTCACTGTGTTCGCCGCGGTCTTCGCCGGACTCGACTGGCCGCTCGCGTTGCTCTTCAGCCTGGGCTGCGTGGCTGTCTACCTTGTCATGAGCAGGCTCCTGGCAGAGACAGGACTCTTCTTCATCGTCACCTTCGGTACGCCCGCCACGCTCCTCTGGGCGATAATGGGCGCCAAGTCGCTGGGTCCTCAGATGATGCTGATACTCTTCATGTTCTGCATCGTGATGTTCTACGACCCGCGCGAAGCGTTGATGCCCTACATCACGAACGGACTGAAGCTGGCGGACGAGTTCAAAGTGAACCTCGGGAAACTCTCTATCGCCATCGCGGCGGCACTGGTCGTCGGCCTCGCCGTCGGTATTCCCGTCGTCCTCTACTTCCAGTACGACAAAGGCATAGACGTTTCGTCCTGGCAGATCCAGCAGGCCAAGGTGCCCTTCAATGAAGTTATCAACGCGATGCAGCGCCTTGACGCCCAGGGACAACTCGAAGAGGCCGGCTCCGTCACGGGCCTAAAAAGGTTTGTCCAGGCGGCTCCGAACGGACAGGCGATGCTGACCTTCGCCATCGGCGCGGGCCTGGTCATTGTGTTCTCCGGAATGCGTCTGCGCTTTACGAAATGGCCTCTGCACCCCGTGCTGTTCCTCGTATGGGGAACGTACGCGGGCGACTGCTTTGCCCAGTCGTTTATCCTGGGATGGATCATCAAGACCGGAATCACGAAATACGGCGGCGCCTCGATCTATCAGAAATTGAAACCGCTGATGTTCGGATTGATAGCGGGCGAGATGCTCGGCGGCGTCGTGCCCATGATCGTCAGCCTGATCTACTTCCTCGTCACCGGAGGAGATCTTCCAAAACCATTCATGATTATGCCGACATAAGTAGAACCGGAGACCTGACACCTGAGCTTGAAAGAGATAGACGTACAACAGCAACCGATCCTGAGCGCGAAGCGCACGGTGCAGATCGCGATGACAGGTGTGAAGTACCGCCTTTTCCGCGCGGCGGTCACGGTCGCGGTGATTGTTGTGGCGATGGCTTTCCTGATGAACATCCTCACGGAAAGCCTGATCCGCAGGTCCGTCGCCCTCTCGGCGCGCGAACAGATCGACGATCTGCATCGCGTCGACCAGTGGATCGCACGGCTGTCGATTGCCCAGTCTCCCGCTGAAATCATCGCTCACCTCGCCGACACAGAA
Organism: Verrucomicrobiota bacterium; assembly: GCA_018814445.1. Lineage (GTDB taxonomy): Bacteria > Verrucomicrobiota > Kiritimatiellia > JAHIZV01 > JAHIZV01 > JAHIZV01. The sequence continues at coordinate 32,001 of JAHIZV010000092.1, forward strand.
ACGTCGGAACGATACGCGGGTGAACTCGCCGCGCTGATGCGCCTCCCCGTCGGACAAATCTCGGAGCGAGAGGAAACTGCCGCCGCGGCGAATGCCTACCTCAATTTCTTCAAGGACTTACCGTTCGGCCGCAAACGGGTTCTCGTTGGCCGCGCGGAGGGCGTCAACATCTTCACACGCCTCGCGGCCGGCGCGCAGTTCGATCAATTCACATCCCGGCTCGCCAATATGAAGTCGGTAAACCTTCCGTCCGACACAGCCGGCTTCCGCGCTTTTCTGGATGGCTGGCCGGACTTCCAGCAGTTCCTCGCCAAGGTCAGAGAGGCCGAGGCGACTGCCGTGACCACGATACAGAACGGACTCGAAGGAAGGAGCCTTTCCGATGCCCTGCTCGAAGCCGGCGGCTCCTTCGGCGATGTGATACGCGGCGCGGGATTCATACTTCAGGACGATGAAGCAACGGCTCTGGCCGCGGACATAGAACGCATACAGAACACCGCACGCATCGAGCGGACCATCAACAACGCCGGAATCCGCAAGGCAGTGGCAGCCGAGAAGGACGTGCTCCCCGGCGACGTCACGATCAGCCTGATCTGGAAGATCGTAGGCAGCAAGGAGAAGGCGGCATGGTTCCTTGAACTGATGAACAGGAACGACGCCGATACAGGCACACTCGATGCCGAAACACTTGCGGGCCTGTCCTCCTATCGCGCCAACGAGCAGCTTCTGAAACGCGCCGAGCGCCAGACAATGGAAACCGGCGGCGGGTTCCTAGGTATAGGAAAACGCATGACGTGGCTGGCGCTGGTTTCAATGCTCGTATGCGCGGTCGGCATCACCAACGCGATGCTCATGTCGGTCACCGAACGCTTCCGCGAGATCGCCACCTTGAAATGCCTCGGAGCACTGGACGGCTTCATCATGCTCGTCTTCCTTATCGAGGCAGGCGTCCTCGGATTTGTCGGGGGCGTGGGCGGAGCCATCGTGGGGTTCCTTCTGGGCTCGGGCCGCATGCTGCTCGCGTTCAAATCCCTGATGCTAGGATCTCTCCCCCTGCAGGATCTGGCTACCGCCGGTTTGATTTCGATTGTGGCCGGAGTCGTTCTCGCCGCCGCCGCCGCCGTGTACCCGTCCTTGCGAGCCGCACAGCTGGCGCCTATGGAGGCCATGAGAATTGAATAGGAATCGGGCAGGAATGGTTGATGGCTAATGGTTTATGGTTGATGGACAAGCAAGAAGCGGAATGAACGTAATCAAACAAGTGGAAGATATGCCGGTCTATCAGCATTTCTATGAACTGGCCTTACGGGTTGCGAACTGTACTCGCGCCTATCCTAACGATTTCAATTGGCTGCGGCTCCAATCCCTCCGATCTTCTGAGTCCGTCCCCGCCAACATGACAGAAGGCTTCTACTCTCAGTACAGCACCGAGTATCTGCAGTGCCTGTTCCGATGTCGCCGCGAAGCGCGCGAGACCATGACCCATCTGAAATACGCACGCGATGTAACGCTGCTGCCTTCTGCAACCGTGGAAGATATTGTGAACAGCTATGAAGAGACTCTGGGAGAACTGTCGAAACTGATTGCCAGTATCGAGCGAAAGGTCCGCTCGCACGGCAAAGCTAAGCCCAATGCGGTACGAGAGGAACCCGCCCTTTACCAAGCGGAAGCATGAACCATCAACCATCAACCATCAACCATTCCCATGACCTCGCCTCCGAGCGTCGCGTGATTATTCGCTCAATCGGCATGAAGAAGATCTACATCCGGGGTGAAGAGACAACGTACGCCTTGCGCGGCGTGGATGTGGAAATCTACACCGGCGAATTCATCGTGGTGATGGGCCCTTCCGGTTCCGGCAAGAGCACATTCTTCAACATGATCGGCGCTCTCGACAGTCCAAGCGAAGGCCGCGTGTTCATTGACGAGGTGGACGTCGCTCAGCTTACCGCCGAAGAACTCGCATTTCTCCGCTGCCGCAAGATCGGTTACATCTTCCAGTCGTACAACCTGATCCAGTACATGACCGCGCTGGAGAACGTCACCACGCCCATGGCGTTCGGCGGCATCTCAA